>JAVYMF010000001.1:0-38494 GCA_038736665.1 archaeon
CAATGAATCATAATCCTGCGAAGCCGAAGCCCAGGCGTCCTTGTTTTTCGCGATGAAAGCGGCCTGCGCCTCGCCTTCGGACGGGGCCTGCACTACAGGCACGCCCATGGCAGCCAATAGTTTTTTCGCGTCGCTCAGCATCTCGTCCGTCAGCCGCGACGTCATCTGCGCGTATTTTTTCATTCCTGAAACGTCGCCTTCTTCCCTTGCTTTTTCAAGCTTCTCCGCCGCCTCTTTTTTAATAGCCTGCCTTTCTTGTATTGTCTTGTGCTTTATTTCAGGCGGCTTTCCGTCAAACACGTACACGGGCTTTATGCCTGATTCAATCAACTTGCCTGTCCTGTACAATAGCCCCGACAAGTGGGACGTCACTCGCCCTTCGGAGTCCATCAAAGGCGTGCCGTCGAACTGGCGTATTATGGACAAAAACTGGTATAAAGAGTTGAACGCGTCGATGGCTATTACTCTGTCTTTCAAGTCCTCAAGTTCTATTTTCTTTTTTACGCCGATGTCCCCGAGCTGCACGCCCATGATTTTTTCCTCAGAGAAGTTCAGTCAGCCCTTTCAGTATCAGCGCGAGGCCGACTATCCACGCGAGCAGGTGAGGGAACACTATCACGAGCACGCCCGCGATTAAAAGAATCAGGGCTCCCGTCGTTTTGTTGACGCTTATGCTTAAAGTGCGCTTTGCCATTCAAACCACCTCTGAAAATTAGAGTTCACCGGTATATAATAGTCATTCGGTGCTGATTATTTCCGCTTTGCGAACTTTTGCCTGGGCAAGGTTGAAAAGCCCCTTCTTATGTTCATGATTTCGCATTCGCGTTCCGTCATGGGTACAATGTGACTCTTATGCTCTTTTTTTATTTTCCTCAGGGCGCGCATTTTGTCAGGGCGCTCGTTTAAAACACTAGGGGTTTTAGGGATAAGCCTGCTAAATTTCTTTATGAATGAATCTGCGAACTTCTTGCCAGAAATTTTTTCAATATCCCTTGCGTAAATAGGGTCCACTCTCCTTGCTTTTCCGCTAGCACCCATCCAAGTTACGGATAAGTCGTGCATCACGAAAGTGTTTTTAGGCGCTATTTTCAGGGTTTCCCTTAAGAGGGTTCCTGTTGTTTCGACGCAGGATTCAGCGCGCTCGCCGCATAAAAACAATGATGCTTGCTTACTTATTTTTTTCCTTAGATTTTTTATTTCCTGTTCATCTTGAATGCCTTTGTTTCCCGAATGCACTATTATGCGCTCTGAGGGTATTTGGCTGTGTGCGTATTCAAGCAAATCAGACGCCATTTTGTTTCTAACAGGCTCAACATAAAGCACCGCGCTATTATCCCACTTAACCCTGTCGACAAGCGCCTTCCACCTGCTCATCATTTCTTCGGCTTCTTTTTCGGAGTACAAGTTTGAGATTTTTGGCTCTGTCATTCCCCAAAATGGGTGTACTATCGCAAAAATGCTTTTAACTTTAAGAGGGGATTTTTTCATAAGCATCAACGCGGAGACTGGGATTTGAACCCAGGCGGGCCGAAGCCCACTGGTTTAGCAAACCAGCGCCGTAACCGCTTGGCTATCTCCGCAACCAAAATCACGATTTTGGATAGCGTATACTGGTGCATGTAATTCTGTGAGCCCCAGTATTTTTAACGTTTTTCAGAGGTTTTTTTTTGTTGATGCACTCATCGCGCGGAAAACACCCTCTGATTTTCCGCGAATGCCGCACTATTTGAATAGCGCATTCCTGTTTGACGTCAAGCCGCATCCAAGAATCGCTATCATTCAGTCATCTCTTTTATTGCCTGCATGATGTTTTCAGCGCATGCGACTTTAATGGACGTAGTTTTGTTAGCTTCGATGCACTGTGATTTCGGCACGATTATTTTGCTGAGCCCGTTCTGCTCCGCGACTTTTATTTTCACTCCCAGCTCCGCTATGGAGCCTATCCTGCAGTGCTCGTCCAGCGTGCCCGTTATGGCGACGTCGCTGCGGATTGTTTTGTTTTCCAGCAGCGCTATCAGCCCGGCTCCGAGAGCAGCTCCTCCTGACGTGCCTTCAACGGTGTGCGCTTCGGAGCGCAGGTTGACTTTCACGTCAAGGCTGTTCAGGGTTTCGCCGGTTGCTTTTTCAGCGCATTTTATTATTGCCGACATTGAGTCCTGCAAGTCAGCCCCGTAAGAGTGGAAGGTTGTGTCGAAGAATACGCGCCCTTCCCCTGGCTCGATTGAAACGTTTATCTCGACGATTTCGCCTGTTTTGTTGTCGTCATGGACGCCTATCCCGTTCACGAGCATGCTTTCAGGCACTCTGTTAGTGACGTACACCGCTTTCGTGACGTACCTGTACTCATACTGAACGCTGGGCTCCGGAGGCCGGAACGCGATGTACCCTACTTCGAAGAACACCACGAACATCAGCGTCGCGATTGAGATTGCCAGCAACTTTTTAGCTTTCATTTTTAATACCTGCGGAGTGGCGGGAGCGCCCGCGGATGGCAGTCAGCGTGCCTTTGAAAGTTTTTCCGGCGCCTTCCTCGTTTCTGTTTCCCTAAAGACATCCGGCATTAATGTTATGGCTGCTGCATTCCTGCCCTGACCAGGTTCCACTAACATCGGATCCAATAGGACAGAAAGTCAACGTCCGGATCCGGGCTTTCGCGGCGCGCTGAAGGCGCTTCGCGGGCTTCGGCCTTCCCTGAAGCAGATTTGGAACGACAGGAGACTGCTGCCCTCCCGGCCTATCCCACCGCAGTTATTTTAACAGCCTCTTCTTAAATACGTTTTGACGGCGTTTTTTGGGCTGTCGCGCATCGTTTTCGTTAAAGATATATATAAATATTAGAATTGAGTTATCATTTCAGAGGTGACATTTCGTGGAGTCTGTAGTGAGAAACGCATTATCAACAGAAGCTAAATCTAAACAACCTAAATTGATGGACGGCCCAAGAATAATTGTCATGGGGTGCGGTGGTGCTGGAAACAACACCCTGAACCGAATGGCAAGGTTGGGAGTGGCCGGCGCAGAACTGATCGCTGTTAACACAGACCGACAACACTTGACTCTGATCCACGACTCTGTCAAAAAGCTGCTTATAGGCCAAAGCGTAACGCGCGGGCTGGGGGCAGGAGGCTTCCCAGAAGTAGGAGCAAAAGCAGCCGAAGTTTCAAGGGCAACCCTCTCCCAGGCGCTGGAAGGAGCCGACATGGTTTTCATCACAGCAGGAATGGGAGGAGGAACCGGAACAGGAATCAGCCCGATTATCTCCGACATAGCAAAAGAACAAGGAGCCATCGTAATCGGAATGGTAACTTACCCGTTCAGACTCGAAAGAGCCAGGCTCTTGAAGGCAGACGAAGGAATCCAGAAGCTGAGAAAAGTCGCTGACACAGTGATCATAATCGACAACAACCGACTCGTAGAGCTAGTGCCGAACCTGCCGATAGAGCAGGCGTTCAGCGTTGCAGACGAAGTCATATCGCGCGCGGTGAAAGGAATCACGGAAACAATAACAACGCCGTCGCTTATCAACCTGGACTACGCTGACGTTCGAGCAATCATGACGCAAGGAGGCGTATCCGTCATCAGCGTCGGAGAAGCCCGCGGGCACCAGCGCGTAAGCGAAGTCGTAGAAGACACGCTCAAAAACAGCCTGCTGGACGTAGACTACACAGGAGCAAAAGGAGCGCTAATCCACATCACAGGCGGACCTGACCTGACGCTGGGAGAGGCGAACGAAATCGGAGAACGCCTCACGGAAGCGATAGACCCAAGCGCAACTGTGATATGGGGAGCGAGAATCGTTCCCGAATCCGAGGGACGCATCGAAGTCATCGCAATCATGACAGGCGTGCAATCATCCCACATCAAAGGGCCAATGACAGGCGCGATGAACGCAAACGCGAACACCAAAGACCTCGACTCAGCGCTAGGAATCAGCTACCTGAAATAAAGCAAAAACGTCAAACCATAGACCTGAATGAAAGGAAATCTTTTTTCCTTTCATCACTCGCTATTTTTCGCTTTTATACTCTTTCCTTCTAAAGTAACTCTATGGCAGACAATCTCTTCAAGCAGCTTTCGGAAAAAGTCGAGAAAAAACTTGCCCGAGAGAACCGCTGCCCTTCGCACGATTACGAGCACATAAAGCGCGTCATCAAGAACGCGAAATACATATGCGACCGAGAGCGCGGCGACTGGAAAACGCTGAAATACGCCGCGCTCCTGCATGACGTCGAGTACAGCGCTAAAAACGATGCAGTGCTCCACAAGCACCACGTTCTTTCAGCGAGGGCAGCAGGAAAGCTCCTGAAAGGAAAACTGCCTCCTAAAAAAATAAAGCAAATAAAACATGCGATAATCGCGCACAGCCGCAAGTACAAATCCGGTCCGAAAACGCTTGAAGCGAAAATTCTTTACGACGCCGACAAGCTCGAAGCATACGGTTACCTGGGCGCGGCGCGGTACATGATCCAGTCCAGAGACAGAGGAAGAACGATAAAAAGGTCGTGCGAAAGATACCTCGAGCTGGCGGACGAAATGAGGAAAAACAAAAAGTTATACTTTACAAGAACAGGGCGCAAATTAGCGCGCAGGAAAATGAAAAAAGGCTTCGCTTTCATCAAAAAAGTCCTCGAAGAAATGAAACGTGTTTAAACATGAAGATAGGCAGCGTTAAATTATCGAATCCACTTGTTCTCGCGCCCATGGCCGGCGTCACCGACCACGCGTTCCGCCTCCTGTGCAAGAAGCACGGAGCGTCGCTCGTATGCGCGGAAATGATTAACGCGACCGCCGTCGTTCGCGCTTTCGACACCATAAAGACGTTCGGCGTACCGCTGACGATACCGGATTACTTCGCAGAACAATTGACGATAACAGAAGAAAGGCCGGTGTCCGTGCAGCTGTTCGGCGCCGAAGCTGACGAGATGGCCAAAGCCGCGCATGTCATAGAAAAATACGCAGATATAATAGACATCAACCTCGGCTGCCCGTCGCCGAAACTCACAGGCAAAGAAATGGGCTCAAAACTCTTATTATACCCTGAGCGCATCAGCGCCATCGTTTCAAGCGTTTCTTCCACTTGCAAAAAACCCGTGACAGTGAAAATGCGCTTGGGCTACAAAAAAGACGACTCGCTGCGGATAGCTCGGGTCTGCGAGAAAGCAGGAGCTGACGCGATAGCAGTGCACGGGCGCACGACAGAGCAGGCGTATTCTGGGACAGCAGATTGGAACGCAATCGAGCGCGTGAAAAAAAGCGTTTCCGTTCCAGTGATAGGCAACGGCGACATAAACTCGCCTGAAACTGCGAAGCAGAGGCTGGGCACCGTAGACGCCGTGATGATAGGCCGAGCAGCTCGCGGGAATCCTTTCATATTCTCCAGGACGTTGCATTACTTGAAGACAGGAGAATTGCTTCCTGAACCATCTCGCGAGGAGCGCGTTAAGGCTTTCGAAGAATACGTGCAGCTGTCCGGATTCAAGTATTCAAGCGGTTCGTCCCACCGGGAAAGGCGCAACCTGGCGGACTTAAAGTTTCAAGCGGATTACTTCATAAAAGGATTCGAGAACTCCGCGAAATTACGGGCGAGGATACACGAAGCGAAAACCGCTGAAGAAGTCATTTCGCTAGCGTCTCAATCTTGCTGAAAGGAACGCGCTTGAGCACTGAGTTGACGCGTCCGTAAAACTTCTTAACCGTTACCCCTGTTTTTTTGTAGTCACGCGTTTTGCTTATTTGCTCCAGCGCATCATCTGTCAGCTCTTCTATTATTTGCATCGAGGAAGCGAGCGACGAGCGGACACTTTCGTCACCGTCTTTTTTCCACGAAAGGTTGATCATCGCTTCTAAATATCCCGTGATTAGTTCTGATGTCACGCGCACTTTCTCGGCGTCGGCTCGCGCGTATGACGAAGTCCTTCGTTTGACGCGCCCGGCGCTCTCTTTAGCCCTTTTTATCGCTATATCCATAAGTTCGTCCGCGTTCATCAGAATCATTGAAGCAGGAATATTCCCAGGTTGATTGCGAACATGATTCCTATTATTACGCTCATCGCCGTGAGCAGCCGCCTGCCGATTTTCTTTTTCAATCCGAGTTTTTTCGCGTAAAAGTCAGCGAATTCCTCGAATATGCGCGCGCCGTCGAAAATGAGGAAAGGCATGAAGTTGAACATGCCAACTGCGAAGTTAAGCATCGCGGTCCAGGACACGATTTCCAAGTAGTAATACATGAGCCAGTGGCCGGGATTGTCTGACAATAGCTTCAGGTCCGTGCTGAAAGTTATTCCTATGACGCCACTTGCGTTGCGGGCCATCGAATAATTGCCCTTGTCAGTCACGAGCGTTATGCTTTTTCGAGGCGTTTTTTCCTCGTTGAGCACGTTCAAGTTGTATATTCTCATGCCAGGCTCCAGTCCGGCGAGGGCTGCCGGGGAGCCCGCGTCTACAGTGAGGATTTCAGTGTAGTAATTCGAAAGAAGTGCCGGCTGTATGATTGCCTGCGAGGGAATGAGTATTGCGAGGAAAGCGAACGCCATGACGAAGTTCATCATCGACCCAGAAGAGTATATACGCAGGCGCTTACGCTGCGCTTCTCGTTTCATTTGCTTCTCGTCCGGCTCGGCGAACGCGCCGATTGGAAACACGCCCGCCGTCACTAGGCCGAGGGACTTGACCCTAATTTTTTCACGCACAGAGACTATCGCGTGGCTCATTTCGTGGGCGATTATCACGATGACAAGGCTTATCCACGCGCTCACGGGAACGTCTACTGGCGCGCCGGGTATTTCAACGCCTGGAATCACGGGCTGAAGCACTGGCACGGGCACTCTTCCGGAAACCAGGTCGCTTATGACAGACTGGGTCGCCCATATTATTATGTAAAGCGCGAGCCCCCCAAACCCTGTTGTTAAAAGTATTCCCATCCACAGAGGGTTGGTTATGGTTTTCTCGAAAATCAGCGACGGCTCGATGAGTATTACTGCGCTGGCCGCGAACAGAGCGTAGCCGATGAGAACTTTAATCGGTCGCTTGCGTTCTGATAAAAGCAGGTAAAGGGCTCCGAACGCTCCGAAAGAAAAAACCAGCCCGAGGTCCGCGAGTTGCGTGAAAACGCCGTGCTTTGACAGCCGCTTCACGGCATTCAAGCCCTTCTTAGTGCGCCACAAGCAGAAAACTCCCTGCACTTCAGCGGAGCGCCTTTTCTTGAAGTAGTATGCGGGAATTATCACTAGCATCAGTATCGCCGCGAGCCACGACAAGTCCATTCAAATCATTTCCGTTCCTTTATTTTCACGATGTCCGCGAGCGTCAGCGGCGGCGTTTTTTTCCTTGTTTCCTCGGCACTCTGCTTGCCGGCAAGGGAGTACAAGCGCACGTTAAGCAGCCGCTCAATTTTTGAAGCTGTTTTTTTTGACGGCGCAATTCGCCCGAGCTCTATTTTTTTTATGAGCGACAGGCTCTCGCTCACTTTCTTGGCGAAGTCCTCCTGCGTTATTCCCAGCGCTTCTCGTTTCGAGCGGATTATTTCAGCGTAATCAGGAGTTATCTCTTCTTCAGGAGCGTTTGGCGTTATAATTGCTTGTTTTTTCTCAGGCGCCAGCCGAACGCGCCCGATAAACTTTCCCCTTGAAGAGCATTCTTCGCACACGCTCAAGCGGGAGCTCTCTAGCTCTATTAAGTACAGCTCGTCGGAACTTCGTCCACACAACTCGCAGTCGGCCATTCACTCAACTTTTATCTGGCTCGGCTTTTTTTCTTTTGCTTTGATAAGCTCTATTTCAAGAACACCGTTCTTGTACGTGGCGCGCGAAACGTCCGGCTTTACAGGAGAAGGTAACTTCGCTTTTTTGTGGAACTTGTTAGGCACGTTTATGACAAGGGTTTCGTTGTTGTCTTTCAGGCTTATTTTTATGTCTTTTTTCTCGACGCCCGGCAGCTCGGCAATCACGTTAATGCAATTCTCTTTTTCAATGATGTCAACAAGAGGCTCGCGCTCGTCTTTTATGGAAGGCTTCTTGCCTGTCTCGACGTTTCCAAACTCCTCGAAATTAATTTTCCCTTCTGGGCCGATGTTCATGGAAAACCCGTAAACCATCGGCTTACCTGGCTTCAAGTTTTTCAGCGCTTCTTCATCCAAGTCCTGCAGGCTTGAGAAGCTCTTCTGCATTTCTTCCATCATTTTGTTAATCATTTCCGAGAAGTCGTCAGAAAAGAAATCATCAAAAGGGCTCTCTGGTTTTTTCTTTTTCTTTCCCCAAAAAGGCATTATATCACCCGCTATTATTGCGTTTTCTTGATTAATAAACCCTTTATTCTTGCACGTGCTGGCGCCCGAAAATCCTAGGAATTCTTGCTTTTCCTATTATGATTATTTCTTTTTCCTCGGCTTCTTTCCGGAAAGTCTCAATGTTAGGCACGACTATGACAGTGAATTTCTTCGAGTTCGAGCGCACTCCTGTCGTCACCAGCGACGTCTTCCCGTCAAGGAAAGTGAACGAGTAAGTGAAAGGAGCGTTCTGCACGTCATTGACTGTAACCAAGTAAAGATACTCACGGTCATCCGATTCCACGGCAAAACGCGAGCCGTTCTCTGCGAACTGCGCGTACTTCTCGATTTCACCGGCTATCATTCGCGCGCTTTTCTCCAGAGGGACCAGCCTCATTCCGCCTTTCAGCGTCTTCTCGTCAATCTTCATAGGCTCAGCCAGCGCCACGAGTTTGTCCTCGATTATTTCATACTTGAGCACAGCAAAACCGATTATGCGCAGAGCCTGCCTGAACGACACGTCCTTATTCTCGTGAATTATGATCCCCCTTGTCGTTATCTCGAACTGCCTGAAGTACTTCAAAGGCAGCACGAAAAGCACTGTGCCTTTTACAAGAGACCCTATTTTCATCAGCTCTTCCTCGCTCACGAAATCGCCTTTGAACACGCACTTAGTAAATGTCTCTTTTGAGGAGTAGCTGTCCAGCTCTGTTTTTTCAAAAGAAGAATACGGAAGCCCAGCTTCTATGAATGACAAGTGCTCCAAGTACTTCTTGCGGGCTATTTCAATTTCTTGGATGTCGGAGCTTATTTCAGCACCCTTGTGAACAAGCGCCACGCAAGCCACTTTCGCGTTTTTTTTCTTTGCCGCTCCCGCGAGATAAAGCGCTATTGGTATTGACTTGTCGCCGACGACCAGAATGCGGTCGCCGTCCTTCGGCTTCAGCAGCTCGTAATACTTGCCGAGTTCCATAAATCGGACTTAATCAATTCTGGTTTTTAATTTATTACCAGCACCAATAGTTTTAAAAAGCCGCCTTGAGTTATCGGCTTCGGAGGTATCTTTGATGACGTTCCCCATATCGCAGATGTACGGGCTCAGTATTTTTGACATTGACGGCGCGTATTTAGGAAAAGCGCACGACTTCATACTTAACATGGAAACAGGCGAGGTCGTAAGGATAACGACGGAGCAGATAAAAAGCATTTCCTCAGCGAAAGAAGACCTGGCCAAGCTGCTGCAGAAAAAAAGCATAATGTACAAGCGCGTGAAGTCCGTCAAAGACATCATAGTTGTAGGAAAATAACCGCGCTGATGCTTTTAAAAACAAATATTTTCTGTTGCAGAGCGGATTTTCACAGCAAAAATAGTTATTTTATTATTTTGAGGACTTTGACCAGCGTTTCTTCGAAGCGTTCCGCGTCAGACCTGTCGTTGTACAAGTAAGTGGAAGCGCGCACGCTGCCGTTGATTTTTCTCGCGTTGAACCAAGAGTGCACGCAGTGCATTCCCGAGCGCAGCTCTACTTTTCCAATGCTGTCCATAAGCATCGCGACTTGGTGAACGTCTTTCCCGCGGAAATTAAAAGAAACAATGCTCGAGCGCTCGCGGTAGTCCGCCGGACCGATGACCTCGCCGCCGTTAGAAACCACGGCGTCTGTTATCATCTTGTTTAGTTCCGAGTCGTTCTTCTCGACGGCTTTCAGGCCAACGTGCTGCAAGTACTTCACCGCCTCGCCCAAGCCGATTATTCCGGCGTAGTCCTGCAAGCCTGCTTCGAACCGAAGGGGAATATCCTCTATAACGCGCGAGTCATAAGTAGTGTTCTTCACTGTCTCGCCGCCCACCATGAACTGAGGCAACTTTTCTAATTCTTCGTGTTTTCCGTAAAAGAATCCCGTGCCCGTCGGCCCGAGCATCTTGTGCCCTGAGGCGGCCAAGAAGTCCACGTCCATTTTTTTAACGCTTATCTCGCGGTGGGGCGCGGACTGAGCTGCGTCCAGCAGCACTTTCGCTCCGCCGTCATGCGCTATTTTTATTATTTCTTCAACAGGCAAGGTTGTTCCGTCCACGTTGGACGTGTGGACGATTGAAACGAGCTTCACGTTCTTGTTCATTTTTTCCTCGAAGTTCGAAACGACGTCCCCGTCCGTTGAGAAATACTCGTGCTTAACGCCGCGGCGTTCGCTGAGCAGCTGCCACGGCAGCAAGTTAGAGTTGTGCTCCTTGTCAGAAGTGAGGACGGTGTCTCCCTTGCTTAGCGAGAAAGTGTTAGCCGCGAAGTTGATGGCTTCAGTCGTGTTTCGCGTGAACACTATTTCCTCAGGTTTTTTCGCGCTTATGAAGCGCGCGATAGACTTTCGGGCTTCGTCTACTTCTTTTGTCACGCGCTCGGCCAGGCTGTGGTGGCTGCGGCCTCCGCATGCGGGGTACTGCTCGTAGTACTCGTTCATTTTTCTGACGACTGCCGTCGGCTTTATTGACATGCACGCCGAGTCCAGGTATGTCACGTTTTTTATCGCGGGAAAGTCGTTCCTGTTCATTAAAATCATCCGCATTTTTTCTCGAGGCACGAGCAGTTGTAGTTGCAGTCCAGGATGTCCTGCATGGTGCAGTTCTGCATGTTGAAGTTGCAGTCGCACACTTCGCTCACGTTCGACGAGGGCGTTATTCCACCTTTTCCTGTTATGGCGCAGAACGCGTTCGGATCAGGGCCGTTGCAGTTGTTATAGACTATTATGTTGTAGACAGACTGCGCCGCGAATATTGTGCTGATTAAGGTTATGATTATGAGTGCCCAAGAGAACGCCGTGAAGTGAGAGTACACGAGTTTCGCGGCTTTCGGGGACGTTTTGGCGAGCTTTCCAGTGATTTTCGCCTTCATTTTTTCGTCGAAGCCCGTGTCGCACGGCTTGAGCACTGCCGTTCGCAGTACGCACGCGAGAGCTTCTCGCGCCAGCGAGCGGTAGTAAGCACTGAACACTCCCATTATTCCGAAAATTACGAGAGCGATTATGCAGAAAACCATTTCAATTCACAGGAGCTTGTTTATGTACTCGCGCAAGTACGCTTCTTCGGCAGCGGTGTCGTTCTTTGACTCGAAAGAGTTGCCTATCCTGTAGTATTTGCAGCCAAGCACGAACGTCGGGACAGTGTGGCTGGGGTTATATTTTTCATACCTTCCCAGCTCGTTTTGTGGAACGGAAGTTTCCACGGCTGCTGTGAGGGTGTCATCTCCAGTGTCGAACTGCCAGTGATGGGCGATTATCGAGCCGTTTGCCTCGTATTCTTTTGCGACGCGGTCAAAAACGCTCTTCGCCCAGTTGCAGTGTGGGCACGTTGTCGTCGAGTACATTGCGACGACGGGTTTTCCGTTTTCAGTGCACAACTCGTCGCCAGTTGCCTTGAACGCGTTCGAAGGCCCGCTGTGGTTGCTCATTGAAAATGCTCCTAGCATTATGGCTGCGAGCACAACTATCATCCCGAACAAAATCATTTTGTTGCTCATTAGATCACGCTTTTATAGGCTCGTTTTTTGTTTAAAATGCTTTGGATTAAGTAAGCTTAATAACTAACTTTCCAGCACTTTTTTCAATGCTTTTTCAAGAGAGCCGTTTTCCTTGAGCTCGTACTTAACGCGTATCACTGGCTTGTTCACGCGGATTATTCTCGCCAAGTCTATCGGCGTCCCGCTTATCACGGCGTCCGCGGGCATGCGGTTGATAGTTGCTTCAAGCTCGCGCAGCTGCTTTGGATAATATCCCATCGCAGGTAGGACTTCGCTTACGTTAGGGTATTGCTCGTAGACTCTTTTCAGAGAGCCGACCGCGAAGTTCTTCGCGGGGATGACGTGGCAACGCAGGCGCTCGGCGATGACGTAGCCCGCGCCGAACGACATTCCTCCGTGGGTCAGCGTCGGGCCGTCTTCTACCACGCACACGCGGCGGCCTGCGACGGAGCGCGGATTGGATACTGTTATTTCAGAAGAAGCCGTGATTATTTTCGCTTCCGGGTTTATCATTGAAATGTTTTTTGCGATTTTTTCGGAGTTTTCTTTGCCGGAGATGTTTGTTTTGTTTATTAAGATGATGTCTGCCATGCGCGCGTTCGTTTCCCCGGGGTGATACAGCAGCTCGTGGCCGGGCCTTAAAGCGTCGGCTACGGTTATCATCAGCGACGGCTTGAAGAACGGAGTGTCGTTGTTCCCCCCGTCCCAGATGATGACGTCGGCCTCGCGTTCCGCGCGCCTGAGTATTCTTTCATAGTCGACGCCGGCGTATACGACGATGCCCCGCGAAATTAATGGCTCGTACTCCTCGCGCTCTTCAATGGTGCATTTGGCTTTCGTGAGGTCGTCATACGTTTCAAAGCGCTGGACCGATTGCTCAGCAAGATCGCCGTAGGGCATAGGGTGGCGGACGGCTACGACGCGTTTTTTCATTTTTTTGAGAATGTCCGCGACGTAGCGCGTCGTCTGCGATTTTCCGGCGCCCGTGCGCACTGCGCAGACGGCAATCACTGGTTTTTTGCTTTTCAGCATTGTCGAGCGCGTTCCAAGAAGCCAGAAGTCGGCGCCGTTCGCGTTTGCTATTGACGCTTTGTGCATTACTTCTTCGTGCGGCAGGTCCGAATATGATAGGACGCACACGTCTGCTTTCAGTTTTTTAATTAATTCCGGCAGCTCTTTTTCCTCGTATATTTTTATGCCTTTAGGGTAGCGTTTTCCTGCGAGCGATTTCGGGTATTTTCGTCCGGCTATTTCAGGGATTTGCGTTGCCGTGAACCCGACCACCTTGTACTGTGGGTTGTTCTTGAAGAAAACGTTGAAATTATGGAAGTCTCGCCCGGCTGCCCCGAGGATTATGGCGTTTCGCATGAAAAATAAGAAGAGGCTGGGTTATTTATGGCTTTTTGTTGTTTTTTTGCTGTTGCTGTTCTTGAGTATGTCGCGCCATTCAGAGTGCGCTATGTCGTGCACGTTTTCCTCGATTTTCCGTAGCTCGTCCTTGGTGCATTTGTAGCATTTCCCTGTGGTCGCGGTTGTCTTTATGCACATTATGCATGTGTCTATGGATTTTTCCACCGCTTCAGCGGCTTTTGCCTGTTTTTTTTGTATAAGCCGCGACTCGAGCCCCGCGAGGCCGGCTATCATTGAATAAGCGTGTATCCTCTGGTGGTTCACGTTCGTCAAATAGCACGCTTCAGCCTGGTGGACCAGTGCGTGCGTGAGTTCCTCGAACTCGTTCATAATTATACGTGCGCGTTTGTTGTATTTAAATACTATCTTGCATTCAATAATTAGCAAAAAATCTCAGTGTTCGGATGAAAGTTAATTTTGTCAATTCTTTCTTTTACCCGTTCAGAGGCGGCACTGAAAACTACATGCTTGACCTCGCCAAGTACTTAGTGAGCCGCGGGCACGAAGTCAGCGTGATAGCTTCGCGCGAGCCTGGTCAGGAAGATTACTCGCGCGAGTTCGGCATTGACGTACACCGCGTTCCTTCTGTTGTTTTTTACAAGCTGCCTTCTTTCCTGCCGCCGCCTTACTCGCAGCCGTTATGCTTTTCTTACACAGGCTACCGATTGCTGAAAAAAATCAGTCCAGACTGCATTCACGTGCATTCCCGCTACTTTCCAGGGTTTTACCCGGTGATTCTGCACAAGAGATTGCTGCACAAGCCAATGTTCCTCACCATCCACAACTCGAAGCCTGAAGACATTAACTGGCAAACGAACTTTTTCGGGCGCGCGTACGACGACTTCATCGGCAATGTTTTAATGCGCTCGTGCGACTTCATTTTCGGAAACTCCCAGTACTCGCTGGATGTTACTCTGCCGCCTGATTACGACAAGAGCCGCTCAGGCGTGGCGTACAACGGAATATACACAGACGTATGGAAGAAGAAAAAAACACCTCTAAAAGACGACTTTGGCTGCGAATACCTGCTCCTGTCGGACGCGCGACTAGTGCCGCAGAAAGGCATGGAATACCTGATAAAGGCGGTCAGCGGAATCAGCGAAGACTTTCATCTAGTCATCAAAGGGCGTTTCGAGGCGAGCGGCTACGGCTACGAGAAAATGATAAGAGCAATGATAAAAAAACAAAAACTCAGCGACCGAATAACCATAATACCACAGAGGTTAAGCGAAGAAGAAATGATAACACTGTACTCGGCGGCCGACCAGTTCGTGCTCCCTTCTTTGCACGAGCCTTTCGGAATAGTCTTAATACAGGCGATGGCAACCGAAACGCCGATAATCGCGACGAACGTCGGAGGCATCCCTGAAGTAGTCGCTGACACAGCGATAACCGTGCCGTCCAGAAACGCAGTTGCTATTCGCGAAGGAATACTGTCTTACATGCGCGACAAAAACCTGGCCAGGAAGAACGCGAAACGCGCCCGCGAGCGCGTCGTGAAGCGCTTTGACTGGAAAGTAGTCGGGCGCGACGTCGAGCGCGTTTACGAACGCTTTTATAACGGAAAAAACAGATGATTTCCGTATGAAGATAGGCTTATTCACTGACACTTTCGAGCAGCCGAACGGCGTGGCAGAGCACGTCAAGAACATCGCGGAGCGCTTCTCGGAAAATCACGACGTCATCGTTTACACTGGCTCAGGATCCTCATCGTCGTACAAAGTCATAAACCTGCCTCATTACTCTTTCCCCTTGCAGGGCGAGTATGAGTACATCTCCACGCGCGAGTGCGTCGTTGACGAAGACATTGACGTCGCGCATGCGCACTCTCCTTACTGCACTCACCGCCTCGCGTTCAGGACGCGAAAGCCCGTCGTCACGACCACTCACACGATTCCCCAGCACATGCTTGACTACCTTCACCTGCGCTTTCTAACACCGCTTGCTTGGAGGTACTTGATTAGGATACACAACCGCTCAGATCATGTGATTTGCCAGACTGAGTCCACGAAGCGCTTGTTTTTGGAGAGGGGTTTGAAAAAGCCCGCGAGCGTTATCTCGGCAGGAGTCGACGTCTCTCGTTTTCAGAAAGGCGATCCTAAAAAGTTCAGGGAAAAATACGGTATTGACGGGGATTTCGTGCTAAGCACGAGCAGGCTCAGCCCAGAGAAGCGCGTTGACTGGACATTGAAGGCCTGCGAAGAACTAGGCATTCAGTGCGTGGCGACTTCGACTGGCCCTTTGCTTAAAAAGCTGAGAAAAGATTATCCCAGTGTGAAGTTCTTGGGCCGCATCCCGTTCAAAGAAATCTGCGACGCTTATTCCGCAGCTAGGATTCTTTCAATATCCTCGAGAGTGGAGACAGAAGGAGTAGTTGTCAACGAGGCGATGGCTTCAAAGCTCCCGTTACTTGCGCCGCGCTTGCCGTGCATCGCTGATTCCATCTCGGACGGCGAGAACGGTTTGCTGTTCGTCACTTACGATGAACTTAAGTCGAAGATGAAAATGCTTTGGGATGACGGAAAGCTAAGAAAAAAATTGTCTTCACGAGCGTTCAAAGACGTGAAACAAAAAGACTATTCCATCGTCACCAAGAAGCTACTTGAGGTTTACGAGTCGCTCGTATAGCTCCTCGTACTTTTCAATAGTCCTATCTATTGAATGTTCAACAGCGTGCTTTCTCGCGTTTTTCCTCATAGAACTGAAGTCATTGCTTTTTATCACGCTTGCTAACCCACGGTAGTCGTTTGGCTTGAACAAGAAACCGTTTTTCCCAACGCGGATGCTTTCAGGCACCGCCATGCCGTCAGCTCCCACGACGGGCGTTCCGCAGGCCATGGCTTCAAGCACGACGAGCCCCAGCGTTTCAGTGTCGGACGCCGTGATGAACACGTCGGCAGCCGAGTAATACAGGCTTTTTTTCTCCTCAGGCACGTAGCCTAAAAAGCGCACTTTGCTGCTTAAACTTAATTTTTCCGCGAGTTCCTTCAAGTAATCAGAAGCAGGGCCTTTTCCGGCTATCAAGAGAACGTCATCATTCCCTAAGAACTCTTTCGCGGCTTTTATCACGACGTCTATTTTTTTCTCGAAGCCTAGCCGCCCTAAGTAAAGATAAACGTTCTCGTAGTCCAGGCCGAGCTTTTTTCTCGCGTTCGGGACAGGCCGCAGGGCGTTTGTGTCAACGCCCGTAGGTATAAGCTCGCATTTTTCCTGCAGCTCTTTCGTCATGGTTTTTTTAACAGCGTTGCTCAGCACTATTATTGAGTCGTATTTTTTGTAATGGTAATTAATGTATTTTCTCGCGATTTTTGCCGTGTGCCTTTTGCCGTATTTTGAGATGTAGTGCGTGTACTCGCTGATGAGCGTGTGGTACGTGGTGACGCTCGGTATTCCCTGCTTTTTGGCGACGCGCAGCCCGAACAAACCCATCGAGAAAGGCCCGTGCGTGTGCGCGACATCCAATCGCGGGACTTTCATGTTTATCGGCAGCGCTATCTTGTAGTCAGGGTAGGGCTTGAAAGTTATGGCTGGGCAAGAGTGAACCAGCATTCCCAAATTCGTTTTTATATCTGTTTTCGGCGCGAAAACGTGCAAGTCATGCCCGCGCTCGGCGAGCCGCGAGCCCACCATGTCCAGCGTAGTCACGACGCCGTTCGTCTGCGGGTGGTATGTTTCAGTGAAGTTGCCTATTCTCATTCTAATCACTCTTTGCTTTTTTATCAGTTTTTATGTACTCTTTACCTATTATCTGTTTGCTGTTTTTATCTTCATCTTTTACAAGTTTTTTTATAAAAATTGAAGTTGTTGAATTTTTTTCTTAAGGTCAGTGAAACTCTTTATTCCTAAAGACCACGAGTCAAGACCTTTGTCAAGGACTATGTAACCAGAGGGGTTTGACAACTTGCCCTCTTTTCTTCTGAAATGAATTGTGGAGTTTATTGCGTCGATGATGTACCAGTTGTTATTAGCGAAAACTTCAGCCCAAACATGACCTTCAAGAGAGGCATCAGATTTGTCTAACCATTTCATACTGATGCCTTCGACGTACTTTGTTGGTATGCCTTTTGCGCGCGCCAACGCGATGAAAGCAAGCGCGAAGTCAGAGCAGCCCGTTCCGAAGCCGTCTTTTATTATTTTCTCAGCAGTGCGTTTCCTGAAAACTCTGCTTTTTATTTTCTTGTCATTCTCTAGTTTGACGGTCTCAAGCAGCCATTCTACTATTGAGACACAAGTATTAAGGTTATTGCCTTTGAATTTTTCGGCTATCTTTTTTATGTAAGGTGTTGCTTTTGTCTGATCACCTTCTTTCAGCCAATCTTCATGCACGAGAGTCACCATGGTATGAACAAAACGCTCAGCAGTGACAGCGCTATCGCGCCGCCCATCACCAAAGGAGCAATTATCGAGAGCATGGAAACCATCGAGTTTATCGTCGCGACGATTTCAGTCGCTTTCTGTGCGCCGAACACTTCGACGTCCTTCACTTTAATTACTGCTGTTCCGGCGCTTACTTCTTCAAGATCTTTAAGCGCTTTTTTAACGGCTTCTTCAGAGCGACGCACTAGCACTTCCACAGGTATCCTTGCACCCACGGGATTGTCGACTCCTTGAATGCTGTTTACGCTGTGCGTGTCAGTCGTCAGCACTTCCACTTCGTCGAGGCCAAGGCGTTTTATTCGTTCGATTATTTTCTCGCGCGCTCCGCTGACTATATTATTCGCGTCAAACACTATTAAAGCGGTACTGTTTTTTCCGGCGCTTATAACCGCGGCGCGCAGCCCCGCGTATCCTATTCCTTCGCGCACCGAGTAATCCCTCATGTCGTCTACTGCAACGCCCAGCCTTAATCTGTTTTTTTTCTGCTTAGAGAGTTTTTTGGCGGCTTCGTTCATGGCGTCGATTAATTCGAACATCATCGGGTCGCCTGAGTACATCGTGTGGTGCCCGGGATGATGCGAGTTGTGTGCGTCAACGCATATCACGTTCTTGTAATGCTTCTCGAGCTTGTTCATTACGGCAAGGCCGATGGTGAAATCAATGTCTTCTGTCGGCTCGGGCGCGAACGTCGAGATCAGAAGCGCCGAGTCCCCGAATGACTGGGCGAGGACTTTCGACTTGCCGCGCTGCACGCGGACCGACGGAGTCGCGCTTGGCGAGTGCTTTATTTTTTTAACGGCGTCGACGCATTCTTCCGCTATCCTGTAGATGTCGTCCGTCTGAAGTGGGTTGAGGTCGTGCGTCGCAGTGCCGTGCGGAATAATCACTGTGGCTCCCAATTCTTTTTCGCATACTTGCGTGAGCGCTCTCGTCAGCTTTCCGCCGCCAACTTCGCCGAAAGGCCCGGGATGCAGGTAAGGGATTATGAACAAGGATTTCAAGCGGTTTTTGGCTTTGAAGGATGCAAGTCCGACGTACGCGTCCGTTTTTTCGGACAGAGGCTCTAGTTCTTTCTCGATTGCCGTGGAACCGTCGAGCCAATGCGCCAGGAAAGTGCCAGCGAGCTTGAAAGTGCTGGCGCCGAAGATGCGCTTGGCAGGCGCGTTTATGAGCAGGATTATGAGCATAACGCCTATGAGGAAAATCGAGAAGCCTATCGTGATTTTAGCGAGCATCAGGACGGGCGATATCGGCGGCAGGGGGAGCACGGAGCTTGTGGTAATCATTTGCGTTGAAGCGACCATGAACGCGAACCCGAGCGCTGGATGAATGGCAGCGATTCCAGAGGCCTGTATTATGTTGTAAGGGTGCGTGAGCATCAGAGCGAACACCCTTACCGCGAAAACTATTATGTAACCGAATATCATGAGGTCGAACACGACTTTTGCGTTTCCAAGGGAGCAGATTATTCCCAGCAGGTAAGTTATTCCAACTACCATCATGCCTGCGAAAGCCAAGTAGCTTGAACGGTTGAACAATAATTCTTTTCTCATCGGCTTCGTTATGAAGAACGAGAGCCACCCCGCCAGCACAGAGGGTATTCCGAGGAACACGAGCCCCATTATTGACCCGTACCAGACCAAATTCAAGGGGTTAATTGAGTTGACGTACACAGCGAAGCCCAGCACGCCTATTACGACTGAAGCAAAGAGAGTGAGGACTGTCGTTGTCTTCGTGTCAGGAAGTTTCCTCAGATAATTCGTGAGGGATACGAACTGTATTTTTTTGTCCTTGTTGTTCCCGTTCATGAACGTATATAATGAAGTGATAGGTATAAAAGCACGATTTCTGAAATAATTTCATGATAAAAATAAGGGATGCGATAAGGGTGGATTTGTCTTCTATTTCTCGTCTGTCGTGCGAACTTGCCTTGTTTGAAAGCAAGTTCAACCTAACATAAAGATCTCAAAGAAGCGCTACTCTTCGAATGTTAACTGGTACAGGAAAAAATTCGGGAAAATCAAGATATTAGTTGCCGAAGAAAATGGCGAAATTGTCGCGTACGCGACGGCGTTCGTCATAAAGAAAAAGTCGGCTTGGGATAACTTCGACGTAGGTTACTTGTGAGACGTATTCGTTTTGCCGTCGTTCCGAAAGAAAGGGCTCGGTACAAGAATGCTTAAAGCGCTCATCAATTGGCTCAAGAGCAAGCGCGTTGCGAGGGTTAAGGCGGACGCGTACTGCGGCAATCCCGCACTAAAGCTTTGGAAAAAACTCGGGCTTAAGCCGTACTCCGTGGGCTTGTTCTGATGGAATGAAAGCTCGCACTGTCTTGCATGAAGAAAAAAGAAGCAGAATTTTTATGCGATTTTTTTGTTCGTTTTATTGATGCTATGCTAATACGAGAAATATATGGTTAATATCAATTAGTATCTTTCTCGTCTTGCCGGCTTGTGGTTCTGGTAGCAGTCCTTGCAGTATACCGGTCTTGACTCGTCGGGCTTGAAAGGCACTTCGCACTCTTTGCCGCAGTCAGCGCAGGTTGCTTTGTGCATCTCTCTAGGACCGAAGTCTCTGTATGCCATTTATTCACCTATATTCTATTAATTAGAAACCAATCAAGCGCCAGAAAAAGTTTCCTTTTCAAGACGATAATCGATTTCTATTGAACGCTATTATGGATGTTCCCCTTTATAAATCCGATTACTTCTTGAAGAGAGCGTAAAAACGTTTTTATTCTCTTGCGCCCCTAGTATTCCTCATGAAGCGCACGCTTGCATTAATTCTGCTTTTGTCATGCGCAGCGATAGCCCAGCCGCACGACGCGGTGCTGAACGTCACGTACCCGTTTCCAGTTGACAGCAGCGGCTTCGTGGAGCTCCGTGCGCTGGCCGGCTTCAATGATTCCGGGAACTTCATGTGCTACGGCACAAGCGTGAACGCGACGGTGAACGGCGAAAATTACTCGCTCGACCCGCAGGTCGGCTGCTATTACACAAAATTCCTTCAGCTGGCTGACGGCGACTACAGCATCTCTTTCAACGCGTCGTACCCGGAGCCTCTTGAAAGCAAGAGTTCGTCATACGTCCTTTCTGTTTCAAACTGGACAAAGCCTTACGTCAAAATCTACTCCCCAGCGCCAGGGCAGTCGTTCAGGCCGTCCGACTGGGTGTTCATCGAAGCGGCGGGCTTCATAAAGAACAGCATGATTGACGGCACCATGCGCGCTGACATAATCAACTCGCTGAACGAGCCGATGAACTCGGCGTTTCTCTCTTCGTCTAACAAAGTCTTCAAGGGCTGGATTAAGTTAAACGTCAGCGACGGAGACTACTATCTGCGCTTGACTTTTTCAAGCGGGCAGTTCACGGTGCAGAAAAGCGTGGGCATCAAGGCGAACGCTTCGGCAGCACCAGGCGAATTGACGTCGGGCTCTATAAGCATGATTTACCCGCGCGAAAACATGACGTTCGACAAGAACGAAACTATTCCGTTCGAATTAGAATTCCGTGACTTCAATGAACTGCTTGTGAAGGGCGCCGCCGTGACCATGAGCATTTACAAGGGCGAGTCGCTCGTTGACACGGTCCGTTTCAACGAGAGCGCGTACTCTTACGTCGCGCAGTACGTTTTTACTGAAGCGGGCAGGTACGAGTTGCGCTTCAGAGGGGTTTCCGAACGCTTCGAGGCGGAATCGACGTACTCAATAACGGTAGGCAACGCTACTGAAGTGGCCCAAGCAGAGAATTTCGTGGTCAAAATACTGGTGCCTCGGGCCGACGTGTACGCCACCAACAGCGAGATAATTGCGCGTGCGCGAGTGCGGTTGAACGGCGAGCAGGTTTCTTCTGACGTTAGGTTTTTCGTTGACAGCTCTGAAGTCGCGCCGCACCGCGATTCGTACGGCGACTACGTCTTCATTCTTTCCTCCTTGCTGCAGGGCACGCACTCGATAAAAGCCATTGCCGAGAAAGACGGCATGAGCGCCGTGGATTATGTCGAGTTCGCGGTCAGCGACCATGTCCTGAGCGTTTCGTGGCTGGACCCTGATGAGAACGGCACTGCCGTCATCGCTAAGGGGGATCGCCTTGTTCTGAAAGCGTCCGTGAATGACGAGAGCGGCGATGCTGTCGCCGGGGTTTTCGTTATCGCGGAAATCATTGAGCCGAACGGTCGCGAGATACAGGTGCGCTTGTTTGAAAGCGAGGACACACCCGGAGTTTATCTAGGGGATTATTACCCGAGCCTTGAAGGAACGTACAAGGTCCACGTCACTGCCGCGAAAACAGGTTATGTCGCGCGCGTGAAGGACGTCTTGTTCGGCATAGCCCTTGAGAAGCAACAGATAATCCCAAGCCTCGACGTAAGTACGGTGCTCCTGATTATTCTGGCTATGGCGATAGTCATTTTCGTCCTGGCTTTCCTGAAGCTGATATTCTGATTTTAAGAGCGAACAAAAACCGCCGTTACTGATGGATATAAAAACTTGTTTTGCTTCTGGTTTTTTATGAGAGGAGTCAGCGAGGTTGTGGCGATTTCGCTTCTTGTAGCCATGGCAGTGCTGCTTGCGATGGGTTTCATTTACTGGGGCTCAGGTTTTTATTCGCAGAAGAGCGCCGAGTCGCAGGACATTTTCAGGAAAGGCATTTCAAACGCTTACGCTGACGTGGACATCATTAACGCCACATGGTACTCTGGCAACAAAACCGTTTACGTGGCGGTCAAGAACACAGGGGGCGTTGACTTGACAAAAGTTTACGTGATGGCAGGCGTTCAGATAGGCTACTTTGAGTCTTTGGCGCCCGGACAGACCTCTTATGTTTCTTTCGCGCTTTCTTCAAAGCCGGAAAAAGTCATAGTTTCCGCTTACGAGGGGGCTTCTGATGAGCAGCTGCTTTAAAGGCGTTTCAAACGTCGTTTCAGTCGCTCTCATAACCGGCTTCATTGTAACGTCAGTTACTATTGTTTTCCTGTGGGCCTCTCCTCTTCTTGACAAAAGCGTGAAAATCGCGGAGCTGGAAAGGATGAAATCCAAGATGTCTGACATTGACGACGCGATACGGCTCGTGTCGCACTCGGGCGTGAACTCAAGCAGAAGCGTTTTTGTTTCAGTTTCAAAAGGCAAGCTCTTGCTGTCGAATTCGTCTGTCGTTTACGTTGTTGACGTTGGAGAGGCCATGCTCAAAGACGGCGTTTCCGTTCAGGAGAGGAATATGTGGATCACTGGCCGTGGTACTTCGGTCGAGCTAAAGCTGAACTACTCAGGGATTCAGCTCGCCGCAAATGACATTGTGATGGGCGACAGGAATATCGTCATCACCAAAATAGGTGCTTCCGGCGGAAAGCCCGTGGTGGGGGTCGTTGCTTCTTGAAGGGCATTCTTTCAATCAGTCAAGTGCTTTACTTTGGTTTCGGCGTTATGGCCCTCATAGCTGTTGTCTACTTGATGACTTCTTTTTACTTGGCCACTAAAGCTGTCTCGTCAGAAGTCGCTATGGACGACGTCTTAAAAACCCTTGATTCGGCTTCAACGAAGCTTTACTTCGAAGGCCTGGCTTTCAACGCCGAGAACTCAAGGATTTACCTGAAGCTTCCTGCTAAAGTGGCAGGAAGCAAGTACAGGATAAAGTTCAACAATACTTCAAGAGAGTTCTGCTTCGTTTTTCCCGAAACCCGTTGCAAAAAAACGTATTTATTGGCAGGAATCGTTCAGATAAACGCCGACATCGACAGCTCTAAAAGCGAGCATTACATGTATTACTTAAACAAAACTATTCAGGTGGTCTGATTGCCTAAGAAAAAAGCGAAAAAACCAGCCTCAAAGCAAGGGGCAAGTGCGCCTGGAAAAAAAGAGAAAGAATTCACGCGCGAATATTTCGTTATTGAGCCCTTCGCAAGAATAAAGATAATGATGAAAGGGCAAAGTTACGTTTATAATCTCATCGAGCCAGACTTGGGCTCGCTGAAAAAAGACTTTGAAAAAATAAAAGAAATCATGATATCAGACATAGAGTTTTCAGTGGAAGAAGTAAAAGACCCCGAGGATTACCTCATAAAAAAGATGGACGAAATCATCAAAAAAGAAAACATCTCAGTGTCCCCTGAAGACAGGGATAAATTCATTTATTACTTGAAAAACGAGTTCATAGGGCTGGGAAAGCTTGAGCCCCTGCTTCAGGACAAGGACATAGAAGACATCAGCTGCAACGGCCCGGGAATTCCTATATACATAAGGCACAGGGTGCTCGGCTCGCTGGAGAGTAACATATTGTTCAACGAGCAGGAGCTTAATTCTTACGTGATGAGGATAGCGCAGAAATGCAACAGGTTCATATCTTACGCGCAGCCATTGTTGGACGGCAGTCTTCCGGACGGTTCCCGCGTGCAGGCCACGTTCGGCGGAGGAGTGTCCATAAAAGGACCCAACTTTACCATAAGGAGGTTCCGCTCAACGCCGTTGTCTCCGCTGGACTTAATCGAGCTGAATACAGGCAGCTACGAGCTGTTCGCTTACTTCTGGGAAGCGATTGAAAACGGCATGAGTATTCTCGTTAGCGGGGGTACAGCAACCGGAAAAACCTCTTTCTTGAACGCGTTAGCGCTTTTCATTCCTCCTTCGCTTAAAGTGGTTTCCATCGAAGACACTCCTGAAATCAACATTCCGCACGAGAACTGGATTCAGTCGGTATCGCGAGCAGGATACGGAGCCGAGAACTACGGGGAAGTGACGATGTTTGACCTACTGAAGGCGTCTTTCCGCCAGCGTCCTGACTACATAATTCTCGGAGAAGTGCGGGGCCAGGAAGCGTACGTTTTGTTCCAGTCGATGGCTTCAGGCCACCCGGGGCTCGGCACTATTCACGCCGAGTCGGCCGACGCCATAGTTGAAAGGCTGCTCTCGCCGCCGATAAACCTCTCGCCTGCCCTAATGGAATTGCTTGACGTGGCATGCATCCTTGTTTTCGCTCCGAAGATATCGCATAACGCGAGGCGCGTCAAAGAAGTCATCGAAATACTTTCAGTCTCGCCTGAAGGGCAATTGCGCTCGAACACAGCGTACAGATGGGTGCCTATTGACGACGAGTTCGAGATGGTCGGCTCGTCCAACGTAGTGGCAAAAATATCGAGGATGAGGGGAAAAACCGAAGACGAAATATGGGAGGAAATCCGCGAGAAAGAAGCGCTCCTTAAAAAAATGAAAGAAAAAGCTTCTAATTACAGGGAATTCTTCGACTTGATGTCCCTTTACTACGCTGAAAAAGCGACTCTCCTGAAAAAACTGGGTCTGTGAAATGTCCATTTACTCAGTGCTCGTAAAAGCGTATGCGAAGCTATGCAACAGCTTCCTGTGGCCTGTTTCCAGGAAAATAGCCAAGCGCTCTCCGAGCGTCGAGTCGGACTACAGGAAAGCAGCTTTCCCTTTTTCTTACGAGGAATACATTTCAATGGCTTTGTTCACGACGGTGTTCGTGGCCTTCGAGACCTTCGCGTTCTCCTCCACAGTGGTTTTTCTTTTCGAGTACAACGCGCCTACCGCTCCTCCAGCGGCTTTCCCAGCGCCTGCCGCTGCCTCCCAGACATCGCCAGGCATGGAATTTGAAATCATTTCAGAGCATCAGGTAATGCTTTCCAACAGCACAGTGACTATTTCAGTGACTTCAAACACTTCCTCGACTTCGTGCGAACTGCAGCTTAACGGCGTGACTTACGACATGCCCCTGCAGAAGCCTGAGAGAGTGTGCTTTAACGTTTCAAGCAAAGAAGGGGGCCTGGCAGAGTATTGCCTGTCGCCGGTTTCAATCAGCCAAGACAGTTACAACTATTCATACTCCCTCGCCAATCCGCAGCCTGGGCAATACAATTACTCTGTTTCATGCTCGAAGCCGTCGTTTTACAGAAACGGGTCCTTCCAAGTGTTTGCTTCAGCGTCCCCTATTAAGGTAAGCGCTGACCACTACCCATTCAATCTGCTAATAATAAGGGATTCGTCCGAAGTCGGTTCGGCCCATATTCTTTCAGAGTCGTCCGTGCTGGTGCCTGACGGCATCTCCAAACTAAAAGCCGTTTACGAAGGCGCCGAGTCGGAAATAAACGTTTCCGTTCCCGCTGTGAAATCAGTTCACTTTGCTTTCCAGTTCGGCTCAGTTCAGTTGACAGCGCCTGCTTCAGGAGTTATTGAGTTCCGCAAGGGCAACTACTCAATTGAAAAAGAATTCAACGGCTCGCTCGAGCAAGAGCTGGGAACGGGCCATTGGGAATACAGCATGAAATCGCAGGGGTACGCAGACGCTTCAGGCTCTTTTGAAGTAGCCGCCGGCAGCGCGACTCAGTTGAGCGTTTTTATGCTCAGGAAAACAATGCTGCAGATTGCCACTGAGCCAGAAAAGCCGGCCACAAACGCGAAAACGTATTTTATCGTGAACTACACTGACTCGTTCGGCAGGCCATTAGCCGGATTCAAAGCCAACGTCACTGTCGACGGCCAGCAGGCCGCGGAAGAGAGCCTGGGTTTGTACTCTTATTTCTTCAATTCCTCTTCAGAAGGGACACACACAGTTGTTGTCAGGGCCAGTAGGGATTTTTACGAGGACCAATTAAAAGTAATATCATTGAACGTGGTTTTCAACCAGGAAAGGCAGGACTCCTTAAAAATGGGCATCAGGGTCACCATGACCTTGCTTCTGGCTTTCGTGACTGGCTTTATTTTCATGCTTTACCCGTCGCAAAGAGCGTCGTCGCGTGAGTCGTCAATCGACTCGACGCTGCCTTTCGTCCTGTCGCACATGTCGTCCATGGCCAAGTCAGGCATATCTGTTTCGGAAATCATCCGGCTCATGGCGAACTACTGTGCTTACGACGAGCTCAGGAAAGAATTCTCGAAAATGCTGAAATCCATGGAAATCCTCGGATACGACCTCATCAAGGCAATCAAGACAACCGCTGAAAACACCCCCTCCAAGAAATTTTCGGACATACTTAGTTCTCTGGCGACGACAATACACTCAGGGGGGAACATATCGTCTTTCCTGAAAGACAGGGCTGACTCGACAAGGCTCGACCTCACAATCTCGGCAAAGGAAAAAACGTCAGCCATGGCGTTGCTTGGGGAGATATACATCATAATGTTCGTGGCCGTGCCCATTTTCGTGGCAGTGATGCTCATAGCAATGGAGTTCGTTTCAGCGGGAGCGCTTCCCATATCACCTATAATGGCGCTCAAGCTGTCTGCGTATGTGTTCATACCTGTCATGACTTTTGTGTTCATAGTTTACTTGATGAAAGAGCTTAATGCAGGGATATGAAAATGAACGTTTCAAAGCAGACGAAAATAGTGCTGTTGATTTCGTTATCGATAGTCCTGGCGTTCCTGCTTATAAGGCTCTTCGTCGCCGCGCCGTCGCAGGTTCCACTTGTTGAAATGATGATGGTCGTCGGAGCGCTTTTCCCGCCGATGATTTACTCCCTTGTGTCCTACAGGGTCATGAAATCCAAGGAAGAAGCTTTCCCGTCTTTTTTGGCGGACATATCGAACAACCTGCAGATAGGAATCTCTCTTTTTGATACAGTCGAGCTGCTTACGAGAAACAACTACAAGGCCCTGACAGGGGACGTTAAGAAAATGCACAGGCAGATGACGTGGGGCCGCTCCTTCTCAGACGCGTTCAAGGAACTGTGCGAGAATTCGAACTCGCAGCTCATAAAAAAATCAGGCTACGAGATAATATCAACCATCGACTCTGGCGGGGAGCTGTCGAAAGTCCTGATGGGAGTTTCGCTGAGCATGAAAGAATACCAGAATGTCATGAAAGAAAGGAAAGCTCAGATTTACGAGCAGACCATAACGGGCTATCTCGTGTTCTTCATTTTCCTCGGCATAATTTACGTGCTTATAACGCAGCTGCTTCCGTTCGTCAAGACAACGCCACTCGGCACGCCGTCAGCCACGCCGGAGACATACAAGCAGGTGTTCTTTCACTTCTGCCTCATTGAAGCTGTATGCATCAGCTTCGTGACAGGCGCTATGGCAGAAGGCTCAATAACAGCAGGCTTCAAGCACGTGCTAGTGCTGGTCACCGCGACTATACTCGTGTTTGCATTCGTGTGATTCGCTTATGAAAGGATTCATGGAAACAGATATGGTGGTTTCAGTCGCGATTTTCCTTGTTTTCGTTATAATCATGTCGATCACGCTTTCAGGTCAGTTAGCGGTTTACAAGGAGAGGTCCGAAAAAGAAATGAGGGAAGCCAAGGCCCGCGACACGCTGAACATGATGATAAGGTCGCCAGGCTACCCTGAAAGGTGGGACTTGAACGCGTCTTCAATAACGAGCTTCGGGCTGGCTTACGACTCTTTCTTTTCAAGGCCCGCCCTGCTGGATTTCAGGAAAATAAACGCCACAAGCCAACTGGCATACCAGAAGCTCAAAGAACTTAACGACGCGGAAGACATAAGCATACTCATCGAAGACAAGGACCTCAACGTTTCGTATTCTTTCGGGCAGCAGTCGCAGAGGAAAAAAATATCCTCGGTCCAAATGCCGATAGCCATAAGATACGCTTACGGTAATGTGTCAAAAGGCAAAATCACGGTGACAGAATGGTTCTAGGATACCTGAAATCAATAGAAGCAGTGCTTGCAGTGATGCTGGCTGTGTTCATGCTCCTGCAGGTTCAGCCCGTTTACGAGCCGGCTACAGCATGGGACCAAACGAACCTGCAGCAGGCAGGCGAGAACGCTTTGCTGGCGCTGTCATACTCGAACGAGCTGAGGCAAAAAATCGCTTCAGGGGATTATATAGGGCTGAACGCTTCGTTCTCCAGAATAATGCCCGAAGGCATAAAGTTCAACTTGTTCAAGGACGATCAGCTGGTAATAAACAACGGGAACGCCGGCAGGGGAATGACGTCAGTTGTTTACTTCATCTCAGGCAACACCACTTACAGCCCGGCGAAGCTCCAGATGCAGCTGTGGTACGGAGGCAACTGACTTGAAAGCCCAGTTTTACTTAATATCAGCGGCTGTCATCATAACTTTCCTGCTTTTCGCGTCGCTGTTCATCAGCCATAACCCCTCGCCTGCCTCGGCTTTTTACTCGAACAACGACGTGTTCCTGGCCAGCAACCTACTGCTTGAAGCCCAGCATCTCATAGAAACAGGAAACTTCGTTAACGTCAGCAGCTTCGTGAATTATTCGGACGCGAAGCTGAGCGAAATGGGCTACGACCTGAAGTCAATCTACGGCTACTCACCGATAAGCGGCGAAACAAACCTGGACCTGGACTACTCAGGCCAGTCGCAAAAAGGCACTAGGACAGTCGCTGAAACAAACTACATATGCAACAACTTTAACAGGACCGTGACGTTCGACTTTTACTGGAACGCGTGCATGCTTGAAACGCAGGCCAGCGCGGTCAGTGACAGGGAGTGCAACGTCACCCTCCATCCTTTCGAATGCTACGAATCAAATTTGCTGAAAAAAGTCCCAGGAAACAGGGACCTCATAGTGTTCACAGCGAAAAACGAGTCCAACAAGGAAGTCATGAACATCTGCATGTACACCGGAACAGGAAACCTCACTTACTCACAGAACATCACGTTCGGCGTTTACCTCGAGCTGAACTTAACGAGTTCGGACTCGGATATATTCGTTAACTCTTTGTACAGGACGCCGTACTGCTTGAACCACTGCCCCAAAGAAGACGTCACAAGCTGCGGATAAAGATTTAAATAACAAACTCTCTCATTGATTACCATGGCATTCAAAAGGCAAAAAACAGGAATAAAAGAGCTGGACAAAATGCTAAACGGGGGAATTCCCGAGCGCAGCTCGATAGTCATAACAGGCGGACTCGGAACAGGAAAAACAGCCCTCACGATGCAGCTGCTGTACAACGCCGCGAAAAACGGCGACCGCTGCTTGTTTGTATCCCTTGAAGAAAGTCCGCAGGACATAATCGACCAGTCCACCTCGTTCGGCTGGAACGTCGGCGACCTCGTGAAGAAAAACATGATAATAATACAGCACCACGTCCAGCTTGACTACGACTCGCTGGAAGTGTCAATAGAAAACACGCTCAGAAAATACAAGGACATCAAGTTCGTAGCAGTGGACCCCATCTCAATGCTCAAGATATACTTCAAGTCAGAGACAGGGTTTAGGATAGCGCTTTTCCGGCTTTCGCAACTTTTCAAGAAGCACAACACCACAGCGTTCCTCGTGGAAGACGAGACAGAATCGACAGCGTCAAGATTCGTTTCCGACGGAGTCATAATGCTTAAAATAGAAAAAAAAGAAACAGGAAAAGTCAGGACTCTTGAAGTGCCGAAAATGAGAAAAACAGCGCACGAAATAGAGCCGGTCACGTTCAAAATAACCGACAAAGGCATCCAGCTTTTCCTCTGATCACTGGTAATACCTGCTTTCCGGAAAAACTTCTTCGAAAAGCTTTCTTCTTTTTTCAAGAAAAGAAACCAAGTGAGAGTACTTTTCCGCGTATTCCGGCGAAAACTTCCAACCTGCAACAGAACGCTTGGCTTCAAGCTCAGAATCCAGCTCCTTAATTACCCTGTCGAGCTCCTTTATCTGCGCGATTTTTTTCGAGCGCCTCTGCGCGGCCCATAATTTCTCCTGCTCAGCGACTCGCGGGTCTTTTCTCGCTTTTCTCACTTCTTCTTCGATGGAAAGCCAGCAGCTTACTGTCTTCTTTCGCATGAAAAAATTAAAAAGAGCCCGCTATTTATCGCTTTCTATAACGGAACGCGGCCATCAGCAGCACAAGACCCGTAACGGCAAGCGTTATGCCGAGCTTTTCAGCGTCGACGAACTCGTGCTGCACGAGCAACGCTTCATAGCTCTTCTCATCGGTTTCCGTCGCCTCTGCGCCTGCAAGCGCGTTCTGGTCAATTATTTTCGCAGGCGCGAAAGCGGTCGCAGGCTTCGTCAGCGATGAATAAGCTAAGAACATGCCCGCAAACAAAAGAATCAGCGAGACGCTTAACGCGAACACGAAAACCGGCGTTTTCGCGCCGGGCGACACTATCGCCGCGCCTTTTTCCGTTAATTCGTAATACACCCATTTTTTGCCCTGGTTCTTGCGCGTTATCAGGCCGGCGTCGCCCATCTTCTCAAGATGCTCGGACACCGTCGACGTGGCCACGCCAAGTTCCTTAGCGAGCTCTGACTGCGTCTTGCGCCGCTGCCTCAAGCTCTTCAGTATTTTTACCCTGGTATCTATCGCGAGAGCTTCGAACGTTTTCTTGTCAAGAGTTATTTCCGCCATTAATACCACTGGCATTGGTTTGAAATGCATCCGCATTTTTTGCCGTAAGCTTCGCTGTCATAGCATTCCCTGTATTCGCATGTCGTTGCTATAGGCTTGTCATTTTTAGAAGCGCATACCTGCATTGAGCAGCCTTCTTTCACGCAGTCGGCGTCGGATCCGCATCCGCTGTAAGTGGACCACCCGCAGAAACTCGTTTTGCAATTGTCCACGTCAACGTACTTGAACTTCTGCAGAGGGAAAGAAAACCTTCTTACTTTCACTATATGGTAAGGCGTATCTATCCCAGCCGGCAACGATGAGCAGTTGTTCCTTATCCTTAACACTTGGATGTCAACCGAGCTCTTGCTTGACGGATAAACGCTGTCTATTGATATTTTGTTTCCGGCGCCTGTGCCTTCGCTCAAAACAGCCAAGACTAAGTTGGTTTCAAAATCGATTTCAGGAACAGTTATTAAGCATTCATCGTCGTATTTTCCGCACTTGACTTCCTTGTAGAAAATTTCCCAACTGCTTTCATTTCTTATCACGAATTCCTTCTTATCGCCGAGCGCCATTTTACTGTCAAAATACTTGTGCACGCTCCCAGATTCTACTTCAGTTAAAGCAAAATACGAGACGCATTTTGTGCCATTCCACACAGCTTTGGCTCCGCAATCGCACGTTTTAACTTCATGGCTGTTTTCAGGAGAGCAGCCGCACGCGCCGATTAAATCCGTTCTCGGGAAGTCGCCCACGCTCAAGCAGCAGAGAGACGTCGTAACAGTTCCGCCTGACGACGTGCAAGCGTTTTCAGGACTGAAAACGCAGCCGCTGCCTTTGACGAATTCGTATCCATCATCGCACACTGTTTTTATCTTGCACTGGAAGTTCTCGCAGTAAGCTTTGATATTCCCGTTAGGCGTATGTATAGTCGGTAGAGGGCAGTCGCTGTCCTGCAGGCAAAAGCCGCCGGCGCTGCTCACGCAGCCCGTCACGAGCGATAGCGATACGACCAAAATCAACAGTTTCATCGCGTCCGGCTTTACTGCTTTAACTAATTCCATGATTATCGCTCTTGTTAAAACATAGCGTCCGGCTTTTAAAGCATTTTGTTTTTCATTCGGTGAAAACCTTATTAAGAAACGGCGCGTATTTCTCAGCATGCGAAACATTTACGTCGAAACTATTCAGAAGCCCCTGCATGATATTGAGTTTGTGGAAAGAAAAGGATTAGGGCATCCTGACACCATCTGCGACGCGCTCGGCGAGGAAGTGTCCCGCGCTCTCTGCAAAGAATACACAAACCGCTTCGGAGCGATACTGCACCATAACGTTGACAAGATAACGCTCGTCGCGGGCCAGAGTGCGCCGAGGTTCGGCGCGGGCGAAGTGATTTCGCCGATTTACATAATGCTCGCCGGGCGCGCAACGCAGAACGTGGACGGCGAGCTTTTTCCAGTTCAAGAGATAGCGATTGAAGCATGCAACGAGTATTTGGAGAAAAACTTCTTTGCTTTGGACGTTCCGACGAACGTTGATTTGGACTCGAAGCTCGGTCAGGGCTCTTCTGATTTGCAAGCCGTGTTCCAGCGCAAAAGAGACATGCCTCTGTGCAATGACACAAGCTTCGGAGTGGGCTACGCGCCGTTTGACGAGCTTGAAAAGCTTGTGTATGACATAGAACAGTTTTTGACAGCTGAAAAATACAGGCGCAAGAACCCTTTCATAGGCGAAGACGTCAAGGTGATGGGAATGCGCAAAAAAGACGGCTATACAATCACGGTCGCTAACGCTTTTATCGGACGCTACCTCAGCGACGTTAATGACTATATGGAAATGAAGGAAAAAACCGTTGCTGAAGTCCGCGAGCTTGTCAGCAGAGAGTCGGAAAACGAAGTCAGCCTCTTATTCAATAACTGCGACGACTATGAGAGCGAAAGCGTTTACTTGACTGTCACAGGCTTGTCAGCTGAGAACGGCGACGACGGAGCGATAGGGAGAGGAAACCGCGTTAATGGCCTGATAACGCCGAACCGCCCGATGAGCCTCGAAGCAGTTGCTGGAAAAAACCCAGTGAACCACACAGGGAAGATCTACAACATCCTCGCCCACAGGACTGCTGAGCAGATAGTGGACGAGCTGAGCGTTGACGAGGCGTATGTGAAAATACTTTCAGGGATAGGGATGCGCATTGACGAGCCCATGGCAGCAGGCATACAGCTGGTCGGCGCTTCTGGCGAGGACGAGAAAGAAGCGTTTGACATACTCGATTATAACTTTGAGAACATTCAGTCGCTAACGCGCTTGTTCGTCGAAGGAAAAATAAAGACGTTCTGATAGTTTATGAACGCCATTTCGCTGGTTAAAAAAATTGTAGAAAAAGAGCTAAGGAAAAACGGCGACCACGATTATTCCCATACTATGCGCGTTTACGCGAACGCGATGAAAATCGCAAAAAAAGAAAAATGCGATCCTGAAATCGTCGCTTTGGCTTCACTTCTTCATGACATAAGCGAAGGCGAAGGCCACCGAATGCATCACTTATCCTCTGCGAAGCGCGCCAGAGAAATACTGACAGAACTAAAATGCCCTGAACGCGTCATTTCAGGCGTGGAGCGAGCGGTCCTGGCGCACCGCTTTTCAATGCCACCTGAGCCGAGCACCATTGAAGCGAAAATAGTTCAGGACGCAGATAGGCTTGACGCGCTCGGCGCCGTCGGGATAGCCCGCTGCTTTTCGTTCGGAGGAAGATTCAACCGCAAGCTTTACGATGAAAGAAACCTCATCAGAGAGAAAACGAATCCAAAAAAAAGCCGCACCCAAGCAAGCGTCGACCATTTTTACCTGAAACTACTCAATCTTAAAGACAAAATGCACACTAAAACAGCCAGGAAAATCGCGCTCGAAAGGACAAAATTTATGGAAAAATACCTTAAACAGTTTGGAAAGGAAATCAGAGGTGAAGCGTGAATGACGTGCTATTTGATGTTCAAGAACGCGGTCAAGAATTACCTTAAGAAGTATAATGTTAATGACGAGCAGGCGATAGACATTTTGATGGACATCGAGCGCGAGGTAGGGCATAACCGCGAGCTTATCAGCGCGGTTGTCGAGCTAGAGCGAGAAAACTTGATAAAGCGATTAAAGAAAAAGAGAGAAAAGCGCGACGTCGCAATGACTTACGCGTAAGCAATCATTGTTTAAGAACAGATGGTAATGTTGTTATGTCTGGACTTAATCCTTTCGAGAGAAAGTTGCTTGCAGAGATAGCGTTGGCCAGCGAGGGCTGCGGCACGCACGCAGCGCGAGAAGAACTGAGGAAAGCGTACGAAAGCAACGCGCTTACGGACGAGATCGTGCGCAAGGCCGTGCCGAAAGCGTTCAACGGAATATTGAAAATAAAAGAAAAAGCAGCGCGTGAAGGCTGGACCCCGGGAGTGAATGAGCCAGTGTTCATGTATTTCAAGCAGCATAACTCCGCGCTGGACAAGGAAATCGCGAGGCTGAAGGCGAAGCGCGAGAAATCAGCGAATCCCTCTGAAAAGAAAATTCTCGGCAAGGCAATCAAGAGCGCCGAGTTGTGTCGCCTGAGGGTCGAGCGGAAAGGCCGCGGGAGGCCGTTGTTTTTTTTGATGCACGGCAAAGGCGTCGTGAAAAAAGTTCCTAGCGAGAGAATGGGCCCTCTTGCGATTCTGAACCCGCGCAAGAAAAAGCGCTAAACAACGACGTTCTGGAACACGTCCACTCGCTCGTCTTTTTTCAGTGGTCGCGTAGTCGTTACGTCGCGTTCGGCGCCGGACGGCAGTATCCGCACAGTTGCGCGGTTTTTCCCAGCTTTGATGACAACGGCTTTTTGAGAAACGCACATTTCAAAGAACCCTTTTTTTGTATTTTTTTCCAGCGACTTTTATGCTTTTTTTTGTTTTCTTGTTTAGTCTGGTAAGGCCTTCGTATTCCACCAAGCCGGTTGCCCTCCGACCTTCTGTGGCTATTTGCCAGCGCATCGCTTTGCTCACAGCTTCGGCTGCGTTTATCATCATTTTGTCGACTTTTTTCAAGAAGCGCTTTTCAGCCCACGTGATTTTTCCTCCGGCGTTCTTCCTCCTGCTTATGTCGGCATATTTGCTCATAATTTCATTAGGCGTCATTTTTTTGGTGTCTAGTTCAGCATTCCGGCGTTTGAACGGCCACATAGTTATCAATTAAGAGAGCGTGGTATATAAGCATAAACGCTTAAATACACAGCCAACCTAATAACGTTAGCTCGAAAGTTCTTTCGTTTTAACGCAATCGCACGCGTTACTTTTGAGCAAATTTAACGGATTATTATATTAAGGAGTGGTTTAGATGGCAGAAGAGCAGAAAGCAAGTATTAACGAGGAAGAAATAGAAGACGAACAGCTGGACCTTGTTTTTCCGACAGCAACCATAGTGCGCGAAATGAAAAAGTACGTTTCAGAAGGTAAAATGATAAAAAAAGAAGTAAAGATAGGAATGAACAAGTTCCTGGCTGACATCGTCAAGGACGTGTCAACGCGCATGAACGAATACCCTTACTCGATGCTTGATTACAGGATGTTCCAAGAAGCGTCACGGCCTTACAGGATGGCGAAAGAAATACAAAAAGAAAAGCAGAGGATGGACAAGCACATGGACGTCATAATCGCCGACTGCCAGAGCGTGAAGCGCGACCTTGAAGAGAAGTTCGCCGAAGCAGAAAAAGTATAATCTCAAACCCATTAATTTTTAAGGAACAGCAGTGATAAAGTTAGCTATGAACGTATTAAAGCGTAAGATGCTTGAAAGAAAAAAGTACAAGATCCCCCCTCTCTCTGAGAGAATGGAAGCGACCCTGAACGACAGGATGTTCGGCCTGGCAATTAAAGAAGTCGCAGAAAAACAGCTTAAAAGAGGCATAATCGACGAGAGGTACCCTGGGATAACGGAAGTCATTGTTGACGGGATTGCCAAGAAGCTAAACGTCCAAAAACTAACAGAAGAGTTTAGAAGAAAAAACATAAACCCGTTTTTAATGAACAATACCATATCAAATATGCTGCAGACGTCAGCGGGAATCGCACTATTCGAAGAACTTAAAGAAAGAGGAGCAGTAATGAACGCCCCCTAGAAGACCTGAAAGAGCTTAACAAAATGCAGAGGCAGAAAATCGTGCTCCTCTCGAAAATCGCCGACGAGGGCTCGCAGAAAACCCAAAGAGGAATTCAATTAGCAAAAGAAATCAGTGAGCTTGAGGAAAAAGAAAGCAAAAAAGTCCAAGAGTTAAGCGAAAAAATCAGTAAAATAATGAAAGGAAAAGGTTTTCAAGGAAAAAACGTGCCGCAAGAATTAATAGAAGCGGTTGAAACCCTTAAACGACAAGCGAAAGAAAAGGACACCGGACCAAGCATGTACGGCTGAACTCATTTCGTCAGCGCATTAACGTCATTGCGCGTTATTTCCCCTTTTTCAGCATCAATTTCCACTGTAACTACTTCAAGCGTTTTCGTTATGAAGCTGAACCTCCAGAGGGGCTTCTCGCCTTGAACGACGACGATAACTTGGCTGAGCGGTTTTTTGAGCTCTTCGAACTTTTTCCTTGCTTTTTCCAGCATTTTTTCCTCATTAGTCTTGACTAGCTTCACGTCCAACAGTTCTTTTGAAGGGTTCAATGGCTCGGCCGACTGGCGCAATTCAACGCCCCTGTCGCTGACGCACGCCTGGATCACGCGGTTGTCCCCACTGTGGTAATACGTGAGAATCCAGTCGCCGAAAACAAGGGTTTCAGGCGTGAAAATAGCTATGCATGAATTAAGAAAGTATCCTTTCTCCGCGAGCCCGCGGACACTCTCGTCATTCGCTGCTGCCTTCACTGCGTCCTTGAATCTCATTTCATCAGCTCACGCCGGAATGTCAAGGCCAAGCTTGTCCTTGAGCTCGCGGTAGCGGTTGCGGATAGTGACTTCAGTGACGCCGGCGATGTCAGCCACTTCTTTCTGGGTTTTCCTTTCCCCCATTAGGACGCCGGCAATGTACACCGCGGCGGCCGCGACGCCTGTGGGTCCACGGCCTGAAATGAGGCCTGAGCCTATGGCTTTCTCGAGTATTTCGCGCGCTTTTTCCTGAACCTGCCCTGACAGCCCGAGCTCGGACGCGAACCTCGGCACGTAATGCACAGGATTAGTTAACGGCATGCTTATTCCCAAGTCGCGCTTCAAAAACCTGTAAGTCCGCCCGATTTCCTTCTTATTGATTCCGCTGACTTCAGCTATCTCGTCAAGCGTTCTGGGAATACCGTACTGCCTGCACACTGTGTAAAGCACAGCAGCGACCACTGATTCAATCAATCGCCCGCGAATCAGCCCTTTTTCAACGGCTTTCCTGTACAGCAGCGCCGCAGCTTCGCGTATGTTGTTAGGCAGCTGCAAGGACGATGCTATGCGTTCCAGCTCGCTTAACGCGATTGCTAGGTTCCTTTCCATTGAGGAGGATATCGACGTGCGCTTGTGCCACTTGCGCAGCCTGTACATCTGGGCGCGCGTTTTCGCGGATATTTTCACGCCGCGAATGTCGCGGTTGTACTGGTCTATTTCCGTCGCAAGCCCTTTGTTCGGCTTCGTGAATTTTATCGGCGCTCCTGTTCTAGGGCGCTTGTCGCGCTGGTCTGAGTCGAACGCCCTCCACTCGGGGCCGGAGTCGATGATGTTTTCGTCGATGACAAGCCCGCATTTCGTGCAAACAAGCTCTCCGCGCGCGTAATCGCGCTTTATGCTCTTGCTCCTGCATTCTGGGCATGTTGCCTTTTCTTCAGCCATAAAGATACTCCCCCACAAGTTTTCCAGGGTCTTTTTTCGCGCTCACCAGCAAGTAAGGCCCCATAGTCGGGCCGAAATAATCGACAACGGTTCCGACGTGCCTTTCAGAGTCGTCGTACACTTCAGAGCCGAGCTTCACGAGCCCGTTAGCCTTCAGGACGAGCTTTCCGTCAGATATTGAAACAACGCGGCCGATTTTTTTCAACAGATTACCCCCTATTAAGAGCTATTCCCCTAAAACCAGCAAGAAACAGTAAGCTTTATATACTTTCTTTAAAACTTGTATTTAAGCGTTTCGGTGATTAAGGCTTTGCACATAAAAAGGCCTAAAAACGACTCCTGCACAATAAAACGACGAACTGCACATAAAATCGTTGATAATGCTGTTTTTTAGTAGTATTTTAGTTAGTCTTTTTATAGGGTTTCGTTTATTAGTTAATTCATGTCTGAAACAATTGAGTGCCCATTTTGCGGTAAGAAGTCAGTTTCAGTTGATGAAAAACCGTCTGTTCTACCCGACTTCTGACGGGTAATACCTGCCTATCGTCTTCTGCCAAGGATTCTTTTTTAAATGATTGTCAATCATCGCGTCGAAGTCAACCATTATTATCTCCTTACTTTTCCACACCCATGGATTCTAAATCTTTGATTAATGTTTCCGTTTCCTTTTTGAGTTTTTCAAGCATTCGTAATCTTGCGGGGTCTTTAGATGTTTTTATTAACTCTCTTCTTGAAAATCCCTGCAGTACTTCTATGGTCTTACGTATCTGTTTAAATTCTTTACTTTTTAATTCGGGATTAAATTCTTGGATTAAGTTATACGCTTCACTAAAACCATATTTTTCAAAAAGACGAAATGC
>JAVYMF010000002.1:0-36028 GCA_038736665.1 archaeon
TTGGGTTATGCCGAAGACAGCCAGGGAGCATATTGCTATCACTGACGCAAACGCTATCAAGTAAAATGGTAGCTCCGCCGCCAGGAAAAGCCGCAGGAAAAAATATGACAGGGTAACAGACGCTAGCATATTTAGCGCGGCGAATGTGCCGTAGCTTATTTTTCTCCAGAGGAAAGCGAGCAGTATTATTATCGGAACTGCCTGCCAGAAAGCTATCGTCATCATCGAGAATACTGTCATCAGCAGTATGCTCGGTAGCGCGTTTCTGTCGTAGTAATAAGAGTATACGGACGTCGCCGTGGCTATTATGGCGATTAAAGCGGAGAAGAAAGCCTCGTCCATAAGTTTACGAAAGCAAAGCGTATATAAAAAAGAAAAGGAAGAGCCTCAGGCCAGTTTAAAAGCAACTTTTGAAAAGTTGCATCAAAGCGCTGAAGCTTACGTTTTTTCGCAAAAAAGATAGCGCCTCGGGTCGGATTTGAACCGACGGCCTATCGGTTAACAGCCGATCACTCTACCGGACTAAGCTACCGAGGCATTGAGAGGTTTTTGTGTTCTTATGTTTTTAAACAATTAAGGATAATACCTTTCCATCGTTCTCGGGAAAGGAATAGCGTCTTTTATTGATTCCAGCCCGCAGATCCACTGGACGACGCGGTCCGTGCCCATTCCGAAGCCGGCGTGCGGGATAGAACCGTATCTTCTCGTGTCGAAGTACCACTCGTAGTCTTTCGCATCTTCCCCTTTTTCTTCCAGCGCCTTTTTCATTTCCTCGATGTCGAGGTCGCGTTCCGAGCCTCCTATTACTTCAAAGCCCGTTTCCGGGACGAGCACGTCCAAGCACCGAGCAGTGCGCGGGTCTTTCGGGTCGCGCGGCTTGTAAAAAGCCATTACTTCTTTCGGGTAGTGCGTGACTATAAGGGGTTTGTCGTAGTGCGTCATCAATTGTTTTTCTTCAGGGGTGCGCAGGTCTTTTCCCCACTTGACTTTCATGCCGTCTTTTTCCAGCAATTTCAAAGCTTCTGTATATGTTATTCGCGGGAATGGCGGTTTTATTTTCTTCAGCTTTTCCGGGTCGCGCCCCAGCTCGCGCAGTTCAGCCGCGCAGTCTTCCGCGACTTTCTGGCAGATGAAAGAGATCAGTTCTTCGCAGACAGACGCGAGTCCGTCCAGGTCCATCCACGCGGCTTCCATTTCAGTGTGCCAGTATTCCGTTAGGTGCCTTGAAGTCTTGCTTTTTTCAGCGCGGAAGGACGGAGCCACTGTGTAGATTTTTTCCAGCGAGAATATCATTGCTTCGGCGTAGAATTGCCATGTCTGCGCGAGCCGCATGGGCTTTCCGAAGTAGTCCACTTGGAACATTTCCAGCCCGCTTTCAGACGTTTTTGTGACAAAAGGAGCGTGCGTTTCGTAGTAGCCGTGCGAGTCGAAGTATTCATGAATCGCCCTGAATACCCTGCTGCGTATTTTCCAGATATGCGTCATTTTGCGCGAGCGCACCCACAAGTGCCGCACGTCCAGCAGGAACTCGTCGCTCTGGTCCTTGGTTATCGGGAACCTTTCCGCCATCTGAATGACGCGGATTGACTCTCCTTTTATTTCGTATCCTCCTGGAGCGCGCTCGTCTTTTGCAACGACGCCCGTTATTTCAGCGGAAGATTCGATCATAACACTACTGGCTGTTTTGAAATCGCTAGAATCTTTTTTGAAAGTGCATTGAATAATTCCGGAAGAGTCGCGCATGACGACGAACGCCGCGTCTTTTCCGGAGCGCTGCCTGTAAACCCATCCACGGATGCTCACGCTCTTTCCGACGCTTTTCGCGACTTCTGAAATCGGCGTGAACTCCGTCATTTTTTCACCAGCATATTGTTATGAATGCGGTTGTATATAACGATTTTGTGTGATGCTTGAAAAAGCGGTCGCTGATGAAAGCCTTTACTGCGGCATTTTTCTGGTGCTGACTATGCTTTTCATCCCCTTCAGGAGATTGTTCGCGTTGCTTTCTTCAGCCATTTTTATCACGGTTATTTCTGCATTGCTGTGTTTAAATACGTTGCTTTCTTATTAATTCTTATGGAGTGGGACAAGGAGCAGATATCTGACCTGCTGCAGAAAGCCAGCGACGCAAACGTAGACTTTACGCTGACTGACGCGCAGATAGCGGAGTTCATTTCTTTCGACCGTTCTCCCGCGAGCGACATCGGTATGAGCGTTATGAAAGGCGTGTCGCGCGTCGTGCGGCAGTACGGGGACAAGCAAGCGCCTTACCGCATCAAGGCTTTCGAGAAGCAGTTCGCGGAGAACAAGATGGAAGTTTACGTTTTTTCGAATGAGGGCACGCTTTGCGGTAAGGATGTTTTGAATACCATTTATGTGTTTGAAGGAAGCGTTTACAGCGTTCCTCCTTCTGGCGGGGACTTTGGCGTTGTGCGCGAGAAAGGCGTGAAGACTCTTTCGCTTGCTGATGCGTTCGCTTCTCTTGTCGCGGCGAAGGCAGAAGCAATGCCTTCGGATTATTCTGTTGTGGAGATGGGTTTCGCTAAGAGTTTTGACGAGATGAATATTCGCGTGCCCCCGTTCCTGAAAAAGTATTTTGAAAAAAAGAGGCTGTTCATCGAGTCCGACATTTCCTGCAGGGCTGAAGTGAAGTTATTTTAAGCGTATGCTGTCCAGGTTTCTCGGCGCCGTTGCTTCGACGCGGAACTTGTATGCTAGCGAGCGCGCGAGGTTCATCGTCTTGTTTTCTTCGCCGTGGACTGTCAATACGCGCTCTGGTTTCGGGGACAGTTTCTTGAAGTAGCCTAGCAGCTGGTTGAGGTCCGCGTGTCCCGAGAAGCCGTCGATTGACTGAACGCCTGCGTTTATCTTGTATTCCTGCATTTTTCCGTTCGTTTCGAGTACGACTTCTTTCGCGCCGCGCTGTATTTTTCGTCCGAGTGAGCCTTCGGCTTGGTATCCGGCGAAAATTATTTCGTTCTTCGGGTTTTCGGCTATCATTTTGAAGTAGTCAATTACCGGTCCGCCATTCATCATTCCGGCTGGGGCGAGCATCACGCAGCGGCCGTCTTCGGCTATCTGCTGCCTTTGCTTCGGATCCACTTCTTGGAATATGTTTGAGTCGAAAGGGGAGTCGTTGTGCAGCATTCTCCGGTGCAGCGAGCGCTTCAGGTACTCCGGGTACGCGGAATGTATTGCGGATGCTTCTTTGGTCATGCCGTCCAAGTATACTGGTATGTCCCAGCCGCCGTGTGTTTTCGCATAAGCTTCGATGACCATCATTACTTCTTGGGCACGGCCTACTGCGAAAGTCGGGATGAGGACCATCCCGTTCTGCTGCGCTACTCTGTGGATTGTGTCTATCAGCATTTTTTCGCCGACGTAACGCGGCTTCTGCACGTCCTGAGGGCCGCCGTACGTCGATTCTATGATGAGTGTTTCGAGCCTCGGGAACCGCGTTTCTGCCGGGTCGAACAGCTCGGTATAGCCGAACTTGAGGTCTCCGGTGTACAGGAGGTTGTGGGCGCCAGAGCCTATGTGCATGTGTATCAATGAAGAGCCGATCAAGTGGCCTGCGTTGTGCAGGGTCAATCTTATGTCCGGGGCTATGTCCGTGACTTCGCCGTATTCTTTGGTTATGCAGTGCTTCACTTCGCTTTTGATCTCTTTTTCCGAGTAAGGCGGCGTTTTCGCGGTTTTTTCGAGGACGCTGATGTAATCCTTCTGTAAGAGAGTCATTACGTCGCGCGTAGCTGGCGTGCAGTACACAGGTCCTTCGTAGCCGTACTGGTAAAGATACGGCAAAAAGCCGCTGTGGTCCAGGTGACCATGTGATATGACTACCGCGTCCAGTTCTTCAAGCGAGAAGTCCACTGATGACAGGTAAGGGAAGGCGTTTTCCGTTGATGCTACGCTTACCCCGCAGTCCATTAGCACTTTGCTTTCAGGAGTTTCCAGGAGTATGCATGAGCGCCCGACTTCGCGCCAGCCGCCGAGTCCTGTTATTCGTATCCAGTCCGTCGGCTTAGTGTCGCCTCTGTAAATGCGTTTGCCGACGTTCTTGAGGATTTTTTTCCTGTCAGCACTTTCCCGCACGAGCGTGTCGCGGATGCCTTTCATCATTTTTGACTCTGTCGTGGGCACGCGCAGGAGCTTCGGGCTCCAGCCTGTTTTTTTTGTGATTGTTTTCAGCGTTTCGCCACCGGGTCCTATGACCAAGCCAAGTTTTTCTGCTTCGATGTTCACTTCGTTGAAGCTAGTGTCAAAAGAGATGTTTTTGATGCCGGCTTCCGACGGGACGGTTTCTTCTATTATTTTTTTGGCGTTTTCCGGGTCCGCGAGCATCGTGACGTCTGTCCTGACTATGAATCTTTTCTTGAGTGTTCCGGCAAGTTTTTTGATGAGCGTTTCGTCTTCCAGGAATTTCGCTATGTTTTTCGAGTAGATCACTATGTCCGGTCCTTCGAGTTCTACGCTCGCGATTTGGCACTCTTCAGGCAGTATTTCTCTGATTTGCTTTTCAATGTCTTTGAGGAACTGATTCAAAATTGTCCCCTCTTTTTTATCTTTGTTTTTTTTCAAAAGGGTTTTAAACAAGGCGCTTCAAAGCAGGTTTTTAACTTCATCTTCTGTCAGGAACTTCATCCCACGTCTGGTGATCGCGACGACATCAAGCGTTTTTCCACCAGAGTAGATGTCGCGCTCCTGAGCGGCTTTGACCGCTTTTGCAGCTAGGGGAATGTTTTCCTTCACTGTCTGGTTTTCTTTGTAGCCTGCTTCAAGCACGCCTAAAGCTATGGGTGAGCCTGATCCTTCGAACGCGATTTTCTGCGGAACGACTGAGCCCATGGCGTCTACAGAGTATAAGCGGGGCTTGGTGTCTATGCCGCCCACTGTCAGCCCGACGAAGTAAGGCCAGAACTTGTTGTTCTGCAGAATGTTTCCCAGCAGAGTGGCCGCTGCTTCGACGCTCATTTCGCGCCCGCGCTGTATCTCGTAAAGGGACGCTTCTGCTTTCATTATTTTTATGATTCGCTGGGCATCCGCCACGCTTCCGGCAGTGGTCATTCCGATGTGCGGCTTTATCTCATATACTTTTTGGAATTCCGCATTGTCCACGAGATTTCCTAGTGTGACTTTCCTGTCAGCCGCTAGTACGACGCCGTCAGAGCAAAGCAGCCCAACGGTAGTAGTTCCTGTCTTTCGCTGGTTCTCGCAGTTTTCCATCCAACCATTTCCTGTGTTCAAAATGCAAAAAATAAGTTTTGCAGAATTAAGATAAGCCGGGTGATTATGTTATTATTGCGTGTCTTCATATTTAAAGGTTACCGCCGGTTTTTTAAATGCGCTCATTGCTGCTCGCTTACGCTGATGTTCTCGGGCTTGAAGTATCTCTTTATCTCGTTCATCAGGAGCACCTTGCGCGTCTGGAAGCTCTTGGCGTCTGAAGCGCACTTAGGCAGGGTAATTTCAAGATTTTGCCCTATTTTTTTCACTATAGCCTTTTCTTTGGTTTCAGGGAAGAATCTTTCGAAAAGAGCTTGGACAGCGTCCTCGATTTTCTCGATTTTTTCGTTGACGGTAATTTCGAAAATCAGCGTTTTTCCGGCAAGCTCGTGGTTGAAGTCCAGGCGAACGCGTCCGCCGCTGACGGACTGTACGCGGACTGGTCTCCCGTCAACTTCAAGCGCCATCCCTGGGGAGGGGACGATGTTATTATCGGCGAATGGCTTTATTGGGACAAGCTTCACGAGTTCGGGTTTTCTCTCGCCATACGCTTTAGCAGGGGGTATTTCAATGATTTTTTTGTCGCCTGTTTTCATTCCTGATAGGGCTTCTTCAAAGCCTTTTATTAGTTGGTTGTCCCCTGTTATCATTAAAGCAGGTTTGTATTCCCGCCCTCTTACAAGAATACCCTCGCGCTTCGCAGCTTCGGCGTCGTTAGTATCGAATACTGCTCCAGTGTCTTTCTCGCGCCCAGTGTATGTGACCATGTAAAACTCAGCCATTTAGGTTTCCTCCGTTTGATTTCATAAGTATTTAATACGAGTTAGTTCCTTAACAATTCCAGCGGTATGCATGAAGAACTGGATAATGATACTCATTGTGTTCGTAATTCTCGTGCTTTCGGTCGGGCCTCTTTCTTATTTTTTTGGGGCTGGCGCCGAGATCAACAGCATTCCTTACAACAATGACAGCGACAAAAACCTGCTGTTGTCGCTTTCAGGGAATGCTACTGGAAAAATTATACAAATAATGCCTTATATTTCTTACGTGGGCGTGTCTCAGGCGAACGATGAGTCGGTGGCGCGCGAAGTTATGTCATACGTGAATTATACGGACAATTACACGCTGCATGTTTCCCTGAACCCTTTCGGGGCAGGATACAGGCACGAGATATTCATCCCTCTCAAGAACGAGTCAGATGCTCTTGAAGTGGGCTTTAAGGCGAAGCTGAACCTTGACCCGTTCTTCCAGGATTCTTACACCACAACTTTGGGCGTCGTTCAACTGGACGACAATTTCACGGCGGCTGGGAGAACGATACGAGCAAGCAATAAGACCGCGGCTGCTGTGCTGCTTTATTCCAGCAAGAAGAACCAGCCTGTCAGAATATTCTGTCCTGAGATGACTGTGACGGAAGCAGGAGCACTTGTTGGCTTAGGACAGCTGTGCGCCGACCTGTCCCAAGGATACAAGCATGGGCTGTCATTCATGGATTACTTGTTCAACGAGAAAGAGGCGAATAAGACAATGACTTTGAACATTACTCTCATTGATCATGTTGAAATCGACGGTACGTTCAAAGGCTTGCTTAATGAAACGCAATTGCGCGATGAAATAGGCCAGGAAATGGCTGTCTATAATCCGAGCAATGAATCAGGCGCCGGAACGATAACGGTTTACTTATTGGATGTTGAAAACTCGTCGCTGATTTCAGGGGTGCAGGACGCGCTCAAGTCGCATGGCGTGAACGTCACGCGAACGTCGAAAATAGGCGTCGTTACGGATGTTCCGAAGGAAATCGATTTAAACGGCTCAGTAAAAAGGCTTTACCACATACCCTACTTCACCGTAAGGCTTGGGATGGGCGAAGGTACTGGTGAAAAAACATTCACAGCAAAACTAATAACTGTATTCGGCGAAGTCACGGACATAATAGCTTACTGAGTCAGAAGCACTATCGCTTCGGCTATGTCGCCTTTCGTTTTTCTGAGGGCTTCTTCTGCTTGTTTTTTTGATTTTCCCGTTTTTTCGGCGACAAGCCCGACGTCCTCGCCAGTGAAAGGAACGCTGTCTTCTTCGCTGATGTCGCCCATCACTTGAAAAGTTTTCTGCCCCTGCACTTCCATCATCGTAACGCGCGGATTGCGGACAATAATCGTCTTTCTGCCTTTGATTATTACTTCTTCTGCTTCTATGTCTTCTGATTTCACGCCGAGCTTTTTCATCACTGCGCTCATCTGCTTTGGGTCAATGCCGCCGAACATGACAAATCACCTTTTTTAACTTTCCCCGCGTTACTTTGTTTATGGATTTTTCTTTTAGGCTGCCGGGCTTTAAAATAATGACAGCAGCGATTTCGCGCGAGAAAGCTATTGAGCTGTACTTGGCTGACGGAGGGGTCATAAAGTACGAAGGCGACCGCATTGTTTATCCTGACAAGAAGCGGTTGATGAGCCAACTGGAATCAGCGGAGAAAAAATACAGTTACCTCTCTTCCGTGATAAGCGAGCTTGAAAAGCACTCCAAGAACTACAATTATGACTCGGCGCTGAAAACAATTTCCCGCGCGTTCGACCCTGTTTACTGGGAGCATCAGTACAGGAAAAGGACCGACGAGGATTACCGAACCGCGTTCGAGAAAGTCCAGCCTCCGATAGAGCGAATGCACGAGGAACGGTGGAAAAACGTCGTTAGGATGTTCGTGCAGGACAAGGAATACCGCGATAGGCTCGTGGAAGCGAAGACGAGCGTGATAAGCACGAGCCCGTCGATGAAGGACGAGGTTGCGAAAAACCTCGCGGTTACGCGGGAGCTGATCAACGCGCGTCTTAAGAAGCTTAGGAAAGAGAGGTCTTATTTTGAGGAGAAAATCACGCTGCTCCGCGCGATGATGGAGTACGTGGAATAGTCATTTCTCAAGCGAGAACCTCAGCCGGACAGTGCCTGAGCCTTTGCTTTCATGCCCTGTTATGCGAATGCAGCCGACTTCGCTCGTGTTTTTCACGTGTGTTCCGGCGCAAGGGCAGACGTCAACTTCTTCAATTACTACGAGGCGGATTGACTTGATCGACTCCGGCAAGCGCTCGAACAAGCGCCTTCTTTTCTCGTCCACGCGCTGCATCATTTCTTCGCGAGTTACTGTTTCGAAATTAACCGGCGCCGAGGATTTTATTACAGCATTGAATTTTTCCTCTATGTTTTTTTGCTTTTCTTCGTTCCACTCGAAAGGTCGGAAGTCTATGCGCGATTCTTCATCGTGAATCTGGTTTCCCGCGGTTTCTGCACCGTATTCTTCGAGAACGATAGCTGAAAGTATGTGCTGCGCGGTGTGCATCCTCATATGCGCGTAGCGCTTTTCCCAGTCGATGACGCCATGCACGCGCGTTCCAGCTGGTAGAGCTCTTTCAACGTAGTGCCTGGATTCTCCTTTTTCTTTTTTTACGGACGTCACGCGGACTCTTTCTCCGTTTTCCAGAATAAGAACGCCAGTATCTCCAGTTTGTCCTCCGGATTCAGGGTAAAAGGCGCTGTCTTTCAGCAAAACGTAGCCGTTTTCGGACTTCGTTACTTCTGAGTCAAATTCTTTCAAGTAGCAGTCCTGCAAGTAAAGCTCTGCCATGAGATATACTTTGGATAAAGAAAATAAAAAAAGAGAGGGGTAACGGCGCTACATCATGTAAGCCGCAAGAGACGGCATCAAAAGCGCGACTATGACCATCAGCAGGACTGTTATCAGGCCTGTGGTCGTGCCGTAAATCAGCCCCGTGCGTGGTAGCTTCGTTTTTTCTATGCTGGAGAGCACTTCGTACAGCAGTCCGCTGGCCACTCCGCTGAGCATCGCCGTTCCAAGCGTGCCTATTGCGACAAGCAGCAGCGCGAACGTCGCGTCAGCCACGGCTCCAGCGACAGCGTTGAAAATCGCTAGAGGAACCATGGCTACTACAATCACTCCGGCGTAAATGCCGAAGAATCCCACGGTTTCGTCGAACTTGGCCTTGCCTTTGAAGTTGTTCGCGACGAACCTGAATATTCCTGCGAACAAGAGCAAGCAGATTGCCGCCAGTATAGGGATAAGAATCAGTGACGACGTCCACAGCATCACGACGTCTTCAGTTCCGGCAAACGTTCCGATTGTTCCAAAGACCACCCCTATGACAAGCGAAAGCAAAACAACTGATGTTAAGCCTTCTTTTGTGCCGGGCTTTTCTTTCTGTATCCTTTTGATAGCTTCTGTAGGCTTGAATATCCCGCCGTACCACAGTTTTCCGTATTCGGTTAATTTCATCCTATTACCCCCGGTACTTTCAAATCGTTACTGGCTTATATTCCTTTTTCACTGCTCATCTTGCTCTCGACGGCTTTTTTTATCTTGTCGGCAGGGAACGCGAGTCGGATTAGCGTCGTGTTTCCGCGCACGCCTTTGCTGGACGGCGCCGTGGTTATGAGGCCGAGCATTTCCAGCTCGTTGATGTATTCCCTGCACCATCGTGCGCTCCTCGACTCGCATGCGAGCGAGTGGCACAGTTTCTCATATCTCTCGAAAACTTCTCCGGAAAACAGGATTTTCTCGTCGTGCGAGCCATCGAGGCGCTGGTATTTACCGGCCTCGCTGGTGAGGGTGGCGATGGCGTACAACACTATCTGCTGCTGCTTAGGGAGGGTGTTTATCAGGTCTAGGACTATCTCTTCTTCGACGCCTTTCCGCGCTTTTTTGATGTGCTCTTCTGTGATTTTTTCAGAGTGTTCTGCGTCGGCGACTTCGCCGGCTTTCAGCAGCAGTTTCAGCGCGTATCTTGCGTCGCCTGACTCCTGCGCGGCCAGTGCTGCGGCGAAGCCGATGGCAGCGTCGCTTATAGCCCCTTTTTTGTACCCCATTTCGGCGCGCTGCTTCAGTATTTCGCGGAGTTGTTCGGCGTTGTAAGGTGCGAACACCATTTCTTCCTCGCATAAAGTTGATTTGCTTCTGGGGTCAAGCTCTTTTTTGAACATGACGTTGTTTGTGATGCCGATTATTCCGATGTGGCCGCTTTTCAGCTCGTCGTTGGCACGCGTGAGCGTGTACATTAGGTCGTCTAGGTTCTTGACTTTGTCCAGCTCATCCAGGACTATTACTGTGTTTGTTTTTTTGGAGCTGATGGTTTTCATAGCCTTGTCAAGCAGGTGCTGCAGGGGAAATCCGAGGTAGTTTTCGTTAGGGTCGCAGTGCTCGGCAAACTTCAAGACAACCTGGTATTTCGTGTTGCTTATCCTGCAGTTGACGTATACCGCGTCGACATTAGCGTTGTATTTCTCCTTGACCTGCATCAGCCTGTCGAGCACGTGTCGGGTTGTGGCTGTTTTCCCAGTGCCCGTCTTGCCGTAAATGAATAAATTGCTGTAATTCGTTCCTTTGAGCGCGGGAGCGAGGGTCTTCATTATTTTTTCTATTTCGCGTTCGCGGTGCGGCAGAGTTTCGGGAATGAAATGCGGGCTTAGCACGTTCCGGTCGGTGAATACGGTGCTCTTCTGCATTTCTTTCTCGAAAATGTCGTCCATAACGAGCTTCTCCGTTCCCGTTTTCAGATTTTTTCGCAACAATATGCTATAAATACAGGAAGCGAGTAATTACTAAATAGTTATAGTGCTTTTTGAATAAAAAACTAGGAGGTAAAACGGAATGGCAGGCATTTTGGAAAAAATCAAAGGCAAGCAAAGCGTGGACATAGAGGAGTACTTGGACACCCTGGGAATGGAGCAGGACGACCTGATGGTCGAGCACGCTGACATGTGGGTAAGGCCGTACGCGCTCGAGGACGTCATTGACATCGAGAAAGTCTCGAACGAGCTCCGAAAAGGAAACATGGTTCTGCTTAACATCGAGCCCTTGTTCAAGAAAAACGCGATAAAGCTCAGGCAGGCGATTTCAGAGCTGAAGGGCACTGTTCACGATATCAACGGCGACATAGCTCGCATAACAGAGCACAAGCTGCTCGTCACGCCCGCGAACGTGAAAATAGCCAAGCAGTAAAACCGCCGCGAAGTGCGTCTCAATGATCCTGGAAAATCCTGCGCTCCAGCTGTCGGTAGGGATGCAGGACATCCTCGACATCCTCGAAAGCACCCTTAAAGAACGCAACTGGACGCACTTCGACGTCGCAAACCTCAAGCTGACGTATGTTCCTTTCTACGTTTTCAATTACGACACGCTAGTGGAAAAAAAAGTCGAGAGCGACACTTATTCTCAAGGATTCTCTGGCTTAATGGCAATGAACGCCGTTACCGGAAAGCTTGAGCCGCTTCTGACTCAGATTTTAAGCGAGCAGCCCGTGAATTATGAGCGCGAGATATCCCACGACCTGCAGTACGAAATGCAGAACCCGGCGATTCTCGGTGATGAAGTGAAGGAATCCGCGCGCCTGAAGCTCGCCGGCCAGTTCAACGTAGGCAAGGATTCCATGTCAATCAGCGGCGTGCGCCTAGTTTATTGGCCCATTTGGAAAGTTTTCGTGACCCTCCCGAACAAGAGAATACAGAAGATGGAAGTCGAGGCAGTTGCAGGATATCCTCTTAACGTTGAAGAAGTGCCGGAGCGCGAGAAAACGTGGATGGAAGTAACAAGTGAAACTCTCGCAAAACTAAAAACGCCGCAAGGATGGGCCGAGTTAAGTAAGACAGCGATTAAGACGACTGCGGCCGCTGTTACAAGCGGCGCGAAGAACCAACCGCGCGGCGAGTCGTCCTTGTCAAAGCTAGTCGCCTGGCTTATTCACTCGAAGAACGGGCGCTACGCGCTTATAGGAATAATCGCCATCATTGTAATTTTGCTGTTCTGGCAGAAATGATCGTCTTGTCTTGCGCAGGAAAATCTCTTAACTGCATTTATCCGTATAGGGGCAGTATTTGCACATCCATTTTTTGTTTTCGTCCTGCTTTGCCTCGGCATAAGGCATTATCCTTTTTTTAAGAGCTTCGTTGAGTTCTTTGAACCTTTTGATAACGCGTTCGGCGTCTTTTTTGTCGTACGTGACTTCGAACGCCTTGGTGCTAAGGTTGGTTTTGTCAACGTACAATATGATGCCCTTATGCACCCCTGAAGCGTGCATGTAAAACATTAGCTGGCCCTTGTACTGCGGATTCAGGCCTTTCACGTAGCTCGTTTTCGTCGTACTTTTGACTTCCAGGAGGTATTTTTCGTTTTTTTCTCTGATGAGAATGACGTCGTCAATCCTTCCGGAAATCGTGAAGTCGTTAATGATCATTTTCACTGGTGCTTCGAACTCCAGCAGCTCGACGTTTTTGTTTTTCTCGGAGCGGAGCACGTCGACTATGAAGTCGTGGATGATGTTCCCGAGCTCGAAAACTTTCGCCAGCTCAGGCTCGGCTTCCACGGGTTCCACGTAAGAAAACCATGTCTTGCGCAGGCATCCGCCAACCTCTGAAGGGTAATAGCGCCCGATAGTCTTTTGCCAAGGGTTCTTTTTCAGGTGATTGCTGATCATCTCGTCGAAGTCAATCATAGGATATAATCACTATCTTATGATTATTATTATTTTTTCACGCGAAGTCCGCGAGGGTGTACTGCGTTTCTTTTTCAGGCTCGACGAAGAATATCTCCTCGAGGTCGCGCTCTACTAGTTTTAGGCGCTGCTTCAAATAATCCCCCAGGCCGTATTTCTCGGCGAGCGCCTGCGAGACGCTCAAGTATTTCTCTATTCCTCCCTTGTGCACAGTTAGGATTATCTTTCCGCCGCACTTGACGCACTTGCCAATGAGAGGCGGGCGGCGGTAACTCTCGTTGCAGTCTACGCAGCGGAACGCCTGCTGCCCGAAAGAACGCAGGTTCCCGTAAATGTCGCGCAGGAAATGAAAGTTAATCACGCGCATGGCGACGTCTTTCTCGTCCACGGCGCGGATTTTTTCCGCAAGCGCGAGCTGCCGCTCGACTTTCTCAGTCATTGTTTTCAGCTGCGCGTACTGCGATTTTGTGGGGCCTTCGTCTATTCTTGTCGTGTCGAACATGAAGCCCAGGCCGACATTTTCTTCAGGCGTGCCGAGCCTGCGCTTGACTGTTGGGATGTCGAAGTCAGCAGGGTTTATCATTTTCTGCGTCGCTTCGTAGAACTCCAGGGGGAAGCAGCTTATTGTCTCTATGTCGTGAGCCTGGTCATCAATCTCCATCGGGTCCAGGCGAACGGAGAGTATCTGGGGGATGTCTTCAGTTCCCCCTGCCCTCGAGGATATGTATTTCTTGGAAAAGTTGAGCAGAGCGTCCATTAAAAGCATGACAGAGTCCTCGTCCCCGTCACAGTCGCGCCTACACGCGCAGTGAAAGTATGGATGTGCGTAAAAGCCGCGCGCTTTCGTGAATCCGATGATTCGCCCCAGCGAGCCCGCTGAAATGTGAGGAGCCATGCCGATGACAAGGTGCCCTATCAGGTCTTCTTTCTTGTTGATGTTATAGTATCTGGGCATACCATAATGCTTTTCAAGCAAGTCATCGACAAACTTCGAGGCGCGCCAGAGGTAATCGGCGCCGTTTTCAGAGAGCAGTATGTCCTGTGGCCAGATTTCTATTATCTGGTCGTCGCGTTCCAATGTTTTTCCGAGGTAATCATGCGTGTATCCGAGTTCTCTCAGCTTTTCGATGCTCGCGCTTATTTCGTAAGGCTTTACGTGCGTTACGGGGATGTTGCTCGCGTCGAATCTGGCAGTGCCGTCCTTGAACGCGTAAACGCCGTGCTTCGCTCGCAGTATGACTTTTTCCAGAGGCTCAAAGAAATGGTCCGCGTTCACCGTACCTATCACGCCTTTCATCTTTTCAGGAGCCGTTTCGTTTATCCTGCGCTGGGCTTTTTCGAGTTCTTCTTTCAAGTTGATTACTGTTTTCCTGTAGCCGATGGGGCGCTTGCCACATTTCGGGCAGTAATCCCCGTCAACTTTCACTCCGCACGCGTCGCACTCTCGCTTGATGGCGGCGCGCGAGCCGCAGTCAGGGCACTTGTAAGAAAGAAGGTTCTTGCCGCACTTCATGCATTTTAGTTTAGGCAGGTCAAGCACTATTTTTCCTTTCTCGGCAGCCTTGGGTATTGTCCGCGTTTTTCCGCCGAAGTTGCCGACAGGGAACAGGCCGTGCGGCGCCGGGTTCATCATTCTTTCTTTTGCTTTTTCAGGGCGGCCCATGCGGCAGCCGATGTAAACAGGCGCCTTGTTCATTACAGGAAAAGGCGCGATTTTGTTTATCAGTTCAAGGGAAGTTTCTGCCGGGATTTTTGAAGCGTCCGCGTCGCTCCTGAGCGCGAGCGTTTCTTCCAGCGGTTCGATGTCCTCGATTATTATGAATCCGTCTCTCATTTTGTGAGGGATGCACAGCCTTTCAAGGAGCCTTTTTTCCTGGGATGCTTCCGTTTTTATTCTGCGCACTTTCTTGCCTTCTAGACCTTCAATGGTTTCCACGGGCGCTTTCTTGAGCCAAGATATCAATGAGATTAGCTCGTTCTTCGTGAGGTCCGCGTAAAAGTAAGTGTACCGAGGATGCAGGGGTATCTTGTGTTCCTTAGAAATACGGACGGCCTGCTCTGCCGTTATCTCGTTAGGGTTTTCAAGCACCCCTGCTTTTTTGGCAATCAGCTCCCACCAGTCCTCGCATATGCCGGAAGGGATTAAAGGGTGATTGGCGTTAAGAAAATCACCGTAGCTCACGAGCATGTCGCCGAGGAAAAGTATTTCGCTTATCTCGTTTCTGACGCTTTTGGCCTTTTCGCTTGTTTCCAGCCGCATTACGTCCCCATTTTTCAGGCGCACGACAGGAGGCTCGATTGAATCGCACGGCACCACTGCGCATCCTTTTTTAGGCCTCTCCACTTTCAGCTGTGTCGCGATCGCAGTGAACTCGTCCAAAGCGTACATTGCAGCAGGATGGATCGCGCGCGCGTTTATGCCAGTGTTTCTCGCCCGGCCGTACCTCAGCCTGAAAGCGCCCTGCCTGGAAGGATAAGCGAATATTGGGCGCCCCCCGATTATGTCTGAAAGATAAGCGTCAATCGGCTTTATTTCTACTCCGCCGCTTTTCTTCACTACTTTAATCATCCCTTCAAGCCAGTCCCACCCCAGCCCGAGCTTTTTCGAGAACTTCAGCAGCTTAGGTGCTTTTTGCGTTATTGATTCTGCAACCACGAGGCACATTCCGCCGCGCAAGCAGTTGGTTTTTACGCGTTCAAGGTTTTTGTTGATTGAAACTTCGATCTGCGATGTCTGGTCGCCGTCAACGCAAACAGGGCAGTTTTTAATCGTGTGTCTTATTTCGTTTTCCGAGGGGAAATACTGCAGCTTTTCGATGTTGTCGTAAATCGTGATTTCTTCGATGTACCTGTCGATTTCTGATTCTGTAGCGCGGTAGTTCTGCAGACCTAGTTTTTTCCGCGCATAGTCAGCGAGCATTGTCGCGTACCCCCCGGCGGTTCCCCCTGCGGAGGGGGACGCGAAAAAAATGCTCATGTACCGCGACCCATCAGGGTTCTTGTTGATTTCCAGGCGGGATATACCTTCAGTTCCAGCGACTACTATCCCTTCAGTGAGCATCGTGATGGCCGTGCGCACCGCTTGCTCCGCCAGTTCTATGTCTGTTTTTTTGCCGTATTTTCCGTCCATTATCGAATCCATTATCATCAAGGAAGCCTTGTCGCGGCCGTGCTCTCTGATAAGTTTTCTTATCTCTTCAGCGCAGCCCTTGGGGCCGACGAGCCCCTCGACGCGGTCAGCGAGGTCTTTGGCTTGCGTTATTTCAACGCTTTCCTCAGGGTCAAGCCCCTTGGCTCTGGCTCTTTCTGCTATCGCGTAAGCCTCGTCTTTTTTCTCCTGAATTATCCTCTGGCAGTCTTCAATCATTTTAACAACCGAGTTAATTCTTTTTTTATCTTTAAGCCCATAATGTCCTGAGTGGCCTGCGTTTCGCAGATTATAGTAGGTTTAATGCCGTAATCTGCAACGGCCCTGCAGAACACACTGTAATCCGGGCCCATGCCCATGTCGTACGCCGAGCAGTGCTCTTTCTCGCCCTTTTCACCGAACGTAAGGGAAGAGAAATGGCAGTGCAGCCTCTCGGCGCTTTTTTTGCCGAGCTCTTTTTCTATTGTTTCGAATATTCTCGTGAAGTCGCGCTCGCTTTTCAATGAGCCGCGGGTTCTCGCGTGATGATGGGCGAAATCCACGCACAGCTCGATTCTCTTGTGCAACTTGTCAAGTTCTATTAGTTCTTCCAACGACCCTAATGACGACGTTTTGCCGCCTGTTTCCGGGCAGAAGCGAACGTCAGATTTTTTCGTTTCTTCAATAGCCCTCATCAACCCGTCGGCGCACGCTTTGAAAGCGCGTTTCTCGTCCCCTCCGTAGTAGCCGGGATGGAACACGACTTTCTCAGCGCCTTCGATGTCAGCGAGTTCCGCCGCCTGAACGAGGCGCCCGACGGACCTCTCGACTATCTTCGGGTCTTTGCTTGTCAGCACGACGAAGTACGGCGCGTGAATTGACAAGGCTACGTCCGCTTGTTTCGCGTTTTCCCGCAGCAACTCCGCCCTGTCTTTCGGTGTGTTCACACCGTGCGTCGCTTGGAACTCGTACGCATCCAGACCGATGTCGTGTAACCACAGAGGGCAGTTCATAATTTCTCTTCTGTATTCTGACAAGTAAAAGTTCACAGGGTTGCCTGCGGTTCCGATGCGTATTCCGTTCAGCTCTTTCATGCTTCCACTTCCTTATCGAAACGAATTACACTGATGCGTCCGTACTTCGTTTCGATAACTGGCACGATGCAAGGCGTTGCTTTGTGCCCTTGTTTTATTTGATATTCTGTAAGGGCTTGCCACGTTCCGGCATTTATGCACAACGTTCCCCTGTACTGCTCGTAAGAATTGTTGTGGCTCTCGCCGCATACAAAAATGTCAGGCACGTCCTCTATAACCATCACGTCGTTCGGCTCAGGCGTTATCGGCTTGCCGCTGTAAAACGGATGCACGTGCCTGCGTTTCAATAACTCTACCATCATTTTCGCGCCTGCATCGAACTTTGAGTTAGGGATGTTATTTATTATGTCTATGAAGCACGTTCCGTGGTAAATGAGCACTTTCAGACCGTGCACGTTCACGAGTGCCGGACTGCTTACGAGCGTGACGTTCTTCGTTTCGTACAGTTCAGGCACTAGCTCGCGAGGGAGGGGCGGTTGCGGGTCAGAGGTTTTCACAGCGTCATGATTTCCCGGCGAGATTATTACTTGTATGTGAGGGGGAATCTGTTTGACGTATTCCGTGAACGTCTTGTACTGCTCGAAAATGTCCGTAATTAACAGCTCTTCTTCCTGCTTCGGGTATATCCCTATTCCGTCCACAAGGTCGCCTGCCATGCAGACATACTTCACTTTCGCTGCTATTTCCCTCTGTTTTTCGTTGCCGCGTTTTCCGTTTATCCATTCTATGAACTGCTCGAAGTTTTTTTTCATGAAAAGCCTGGAGCCCACGTGAATGTCGGAAATCATCACTATACCTATGTCGTCTTCCGTCGTTTTGACTTCTTTCAGAGGGATATCCGGCTGATGAATGCTTTCTGCTATGAAGAGCTCGCTTTTTTGAGAGCCTTCTATTGCGATGATTTCGTCCGGCATGATTTTCTCGCAGAAAGAGACGAGCTCGCGGTTGCTCGAAGGGACCAGCACGCTCGCGACGCCGGTCGGGTCTTCCGCGCTTATGAACACGTGCCCATTTTTAGTCGTGCGTTTTTCCGTGACCATTACGATTATTTTCACTTTTTCGCCGCGGTGCTTCTTCAGGTTCTCGACGCTTGTCAATGACAGCTGCCCGCGGTTTGCCAGCATTTTTGATATTTTTTCGTACCTGTTCCTGAAGTGCGCCACAAAATCGTCGAAAGTGCCTTTGGATGTTTTTCCGCCGTTCAGTCCAGTGATTATGGTCACTTGCGCGGGTATGTTTTTCCACAGAGGCCTGAAGTCCGGAGACGCGTCTTCTTCGGTTTTTTCTGCCGGCGCTAGCTTGGTCTTTTCCTTGACTTCAAGAGTTCCGGCATCTATTATTGGTTCTTCGCCGACGTTTGAAAGAGCAGTATGCAGCATTTCGTCCGGATTTTGGGCTTCTTTTATTTTTTTAAGGGCTTATGCAGTGATTATGTACCCTTTTTCCTGCAGTTCTTTCACGATTTCTTCCGGACTCATCGCTGATCACTTCAGATGCGCCGACAGGCATTGTGCCTTTATCTCGCGAGCGCCATCCTTTTTCCAGGCTGCGTCAGAAAAAGACTTGTCGAACAGATGATATTTTTTGCGCGGTTTTGAAATAAATAATTATCTTGTTATTTCAAGACTCTTGTACACTTCCAGGAACTCAGAGTGTTTTTCGAAGTGCTCCCTCAGGGGTTTTATTATCTGGTTAAGCTCTTCGCTTACTGCGTTTTTCAGGTCAGCAGGGTGCAGCTGTCCGAGCGAATAAGCTTTTTCAAGCTCTTCGAACGAATGGTATTCAGCATTACCGCCGAATTTAGCTGGCCTTTCGACGAACAGCGTTCCTTTCTCGCGGAACACGAAATGCTTCGCGTAATCTAAGATAGGATTGTTCTCAACGGTTTTTTCAGGGCACCATGCCTTGGCTATTTTCTTGCGTATCTCGTCTTCGCTGTCATGTATAAATATGCATGTCCAGGGCTTGCTTTTACTCATTTTTGATGCTACGACTTTTTCTTCTTTGCTTCTTCCCCCCACTTCCGGCTCGCCGAGTCCGGGGGCGAGATGGTGGTGAACTGCAATGGGCTTTTTCCAGCCCATTTTAGGATAGATTTCGCGCGCCAGTACGTGCGCGCTTCTCTGGTCCATTCCTGCGTGCGCTATGTCAGCGCCTATCGTGCGGATGTCGACGGCCTGCATCGGAGGGTACAGGAACGACGCTACGTCAAGCTTGTCCTTCTCGGTCCTACCCATTATGGGCAGGCAACGAGTCGCCCTGTTCATGTTCACGTTCTTCGAGAACTTTATGACGTTCATCCAGAACTCGTCGTTGTTGTGGTACAAGTCCGTGGCATGCACCGTTTTTAGCCCGGGGCAGAACAAGCGGAAAGCCTCATCGTAGTACTTGCTTGCTTCGACGAGGTTCTCCCATTTTCCCCCGAGCTTGTTGTTTATTAGGCTGTGGAAATGAGCGAAGTATACTTGGCACTTCACGCCGGCTTTGATGAAGTCGTTTATTTTGTAGCCTGAAAGTATCAGAGAGCCTATGTGCAAGAAGCCAGAAACTTCGTAGCCGATGTAATGACGGGGATGGTCGTTAGTTTCCAGCAGCTCTTTCAGCTCTTGTTCTACAAGCACCTCTTCCGTAGGCTGCTTTTTTATCAGCGCTATTTTGGTCGTTACGTCCATCATTTCATCTCTTCTTTCAAGCGCTCTAGCTCGGACACGATGCTCCAAATAGACGTTCGCACGTGGAACGGCATATTGATGTCGTTCGAAACGTCTTCAAGGGAGTAAATCGCTGACGCGAGATTGACATTCACGTCCCCGCCTTGGCAGATGCGGTTTTTTGCGTCCTCGACGGTCTTGCGGATGTTTCGCGGGACGCTGGTGTCGTCTATTACTGGCTGCATCAAGTCGCATATCTGCTTTATTCTGTCATTAATGTCCATGCGCTCACCCAAAAACTAGCTCTCACTATTCTATGGCGACGCTAATATAAAAAAGAGCACTAAAAGAAAAATTTCATTATTTTCGCACGTAGCGACTCGACGTCGTCAGCATTCAGCGCGTTCACGCTGTAATCCGCGCCATAGTACTCTCCGGCGATGTCTTTTTTCGTTGCCACGACGAACATTCTCGGCTTGAAATCGCGTTCAATCTCGCGTTTCAGCGCTAGCTGCGCGTCCACGGAGTAGCCGCATGTCTCGCTCGGGTCTATTACGAAAAGAACGTTTTTTGAAAGATATTTGAGCGCCAGCAAAGCGCGCTTTTCAATCTCGTTACGCTGTTCTATCGGCCTATCCAGCACGCCGGGAGTGTCAACGACCTGCACGTCTGCATACCTATTTTTGACATAGCCTACGAGCAGCTCTTTCGTTGTAAAAGGATAGGGGGCTGTGGTTATTTTTTTTCCGCTCATCGTTTTTAGTATCTGCGACTTGCCGACGTTCGGGCAGCCGGCTATTATGATAGTGTCCATGCCCTTGAGTTTAGGAAGGGATGTGATTTCCTTTGAGAAGGACTCTATTGCGTCGAACCTCAGCTTTTTTACCAGCGACGTCATCCTCCCGTAGAACTCTTTTCGAATTTTGTCGCTTTCAATCCTGTTTTTCGCGTATTTGATGCGCAGGGACAGCTCGTTTTTCAGCTGCTTGAGTATACGCAACGCGGCTTTGATTTTCTCTGTTTCGCGGTTTTTTTCGCGGACGTCAACCATCGTTTCAACAAGCGCTTTCTCGAACTCGCTCAGTTCGGCGCTTGACATTCTCACGTAAGAGTTAAGGTAGCTTGCGACTATTGCGTGCGCTGTTTCTACGCGTATTACGTCGAGATCTATGAATTTTTTCTCGTCTTTCTCGTGGGACGTCTTTTTTGACGCGGCTTTTCGCGCTTCTTTGAAGGCGATTTCCAGGATCTCTTTTGCTTTCATGGTTTAAAACCTGTCTATTAATTCTTGTTTTTTTGGCTTGCTGGCGTACTTGTCTTTTTTGCCGTTTTTCTGCGGGTTCCATATTAGCATATCTATTATGTAAATCTTGTTTTTGTGGGGGTCGTATATTGCGTTGGCCTCTGTTATATCCCCGAAGGGGTAGAATTCGTTGTGCTCTGCACCTCTTTTTTTTGCTTCTTTTATTATTAGGGCTTTAGTTTTCTCGAACATACTTTGTATTTTTTTCATGTTCTCAGGCGTGTCTTTCATGAATCTTACGATCGGGCCGTCAATCCGTTGCTCTTCCCACACTATCAGGCTTTCTCCGTTTCTCCCAACGCGCTTAGTTATTCTTATCGGCTTAGGGACAGGCAGTCCTGCTGAATGCAGGGTTCTTTGGAATTTCAGCCTGCGAACCAAATTGTCAAAAGTTATTGTTCCCAGCGCATTCTCTCGGCTTTCTTCGTAATGTTTTTCAACTGTTTGTCGCAATGGACTTATTTTGTGGTATACTGCGGTGGCTTCTTCTCCTTTTACTTCTTCTTTCAATGTCTTAGTGCGCAGTGACGGCGGAATCTCGCCAACCCTTGTGTAAAACTTCATTTTCTTGGACAAACGGCTCTTTTCCCTTCGAGGTTGTTTTTTCACTCCGACAGTCATGCTTGGATTATGCTTTTTGCCTTAAATAACGTTTTATATACTCGTTTCCCGTTAATTGTATGCAGTGATTCGCATGAAATTTGTTCTTTCATCGTTCTTGGTTGTGCTATTGTCAGCTACGGCGATGTCCGCGTGCTCTGATTACGTGAGCATAGCCGAAAGCAGGCTTATTCCCCCTTACCCGAATTACTTCGGGGCGGCAGGGGAGTATGTGCACGCCGCTGACTGCTATTACGCCGAAGGAAATATTGGCATCGCTAATTTTTACTACAAGCAGGCCGGAGACGACTACATTCTCGCGGCAGGCGAGCTAGTTGCTGGCGGCGATTATTACCAGCGCGCGAAATCATACGAGATGGCAGCCGACGCTTACGCGCGAGCAGGCCTGAAAAACAAGGCCACAGAGTATTACTCAAGAGCCTTGGCAGAGTTCAACAAGCATTATTACACTCAGGAAGCTTCGCTGGTCCAAGGGAAGATTGATTCATTGGCAGGAAAACAATCCGCCGAGTTCATAGGAATCATAGGCCTTGTTTCGCTGATGGCTTTGTTTGTAAGCTTTTTCGCGCTTTTGTACATGTTCGCAACGAAGCTCGAAATAAGAGAGAAGCTGCGCGAGATGAAAGCATCGCGCCCGCCATCGCCCCCTCCGATAGTTAAGAGGAGCGCCGAGCAGTTTCGCTCGCCCATAATTCCGAAGCGCGAGCCTGAGCCGCGCATTCCGACGGCAAAAGAAAAGATGGCTCAGAAGCTGCGCGAGAAATACATGCCAAAGTATTAAAACCATTGGCATTCAAGGTTAGTAGCATGGACGCTGATTTTGAAATAAAAGACAGGGATTTAGCAGCTCGCATAGGGCGCCTGCGCACTTCGCACGGCTTCATGGAAACGCCGACGATTCTTCCGGTGATTAACCCAGGTAAGATGACTGTCAAGCCTTCTGATATGAAGAAGTTTGGGGCAGAGGGAATAATCACGAACTCGTATATCCTGTGGAAGAACCACCAGGAGGAAGTGCTAGAGCGAGGTGTGCATGAATTCCTCGGATACAGAGGGCCAGTGATGACTGACTCTGGGGCTTTTCAGCTGATGGAATACGGGGACTTAGAGGTAACTAATGAGGAAATAATCGACTTCCAGAAGAGGATAGGCGTTGACATCGGCGTCATTTTAGACATCCCGACGAAAAGCGAGAAATACGATGACGTTGAAAGATGCGTCGACGAAACTATTAAGCGAGCGCGCGAATCGCAGGCTTTAATTAAGGACGACGGAATTCTTTGGAGCGGGCCAGTGCAGGGAAGCATTCACGATGATTTGCTTAAGCGTTGCGCTAAAGAAATGGCTTCTTTGGACTTCGCCGTCCATCCCATAGGCTCTGTTGTACCCCTTCTTGTCCAGTACAAGTTCGCGCCGCACATCAAAATAATACGCGCGGCCAAAGAAATCCTGCCCGCAAACCGTCCAGTGCATTTGTTCGGCGCTGGGCACCCTATGTTTTTCGCTTTCGCAGTCGCACTAGGTGTTGACTTGTTTGACTCTGCGGCGTACGCGCTTTACGCGAAAGACAAACGTTATCTTACTCAGTACGGGACGAAGCGTTTTGATGAGCTGACGTACTTGCCTTGCTCTTGCCCAATTTGCTCTACGCATTCATTGAACGAATTTAACGAGCAAAAATTGGCGATGCACAATCTCTATGTTACGTTTGAGGAGATTCGCACGATAAAACAGGCTATCAGGGATAAGACTCTGTTCGAACTGCTGGAGCAGCGCGCACACACGCATCCTGAAGTGTTTCGGGCGATGGAAGCGTTCGTCAAGGAAACGGCGTACATAAGCAAGTACGACCCGATTACCAAACCACATATGTTCTACTTGTCAAAATTCTCTAAGCACCGCACGGAGTTCGCTCGCGCTAAAAAACGCATTCTTCCGATAAAATCTCGAACTCAGCCTCTGGAGCTGTTCGGGAGGGTGCCTATCAGCGTGCTCGAGTGCTATCCGTTCTCGCAGACAGAGGACGGCTCTGAGCAGGAAAAAGAAAAGTCGAAGAACAACTTCGCTAAAATAAGGGACGTTTCTCTGTACTGGTTTGGTGTAAATATATTCAAGGAAACTGACCGCATACGCGTTTCGCCGAAAACGAAGAAAATTCGCGAGGTTTACGAAGGAGGTCGCGTAATAGCGTCGTTCCGCGCGAGCGATTTCATGATTCTCCTACATGAAGGCGCGAAAAGGCTGTTCGAGAAGTCGTCCGAAGGCAGGGTCGTTGTTCGCGACGACGTTTCGCCGTTTATACGTGACGGAAAATCAGTGTTCGCTAAGCACGTTGTGAAATGCGATAAAAAAATTATTCCAGGTCAGCAGGTTCTCGTCGTTAGCGAGGGCGGCGATTTGCTCGCTTCTGGCGAGGCTATGATGAACGAGAAAGAAATGAAAGATTTCAAGCGCGGCGTTGCCGTGAGCGTGCGGTGGGGGAACAAAGGGGCTAAGAAGTAGGGCTCACGTTATGTATATGGGGCCTTTATAAATATATGCTTTTCTTGGGTTTTGTTTATAAACCGTGTTTTTATACCGTTTCCGCAGCAAATAATAGTGGGTGGGCCGCACTTTTTTTTAAATTTCCCTCAGCCCGCTTGAGTTGGGGGTGAGCTGCTGAACCTTCCGGCAAGCGAAAAATATCGGGTCGAACTGAGTCAAGGGAGCTTAGACACTGCGACGACAACGCAGGTCCTAAACGAAAGAAGCAAAAACGCGAAGCTGAAAGACAGGTATGCAGTCAAGGTTTTTCTAGGAGCCGCGATTGCAGGCGTTTCGCTCTGGTACCTGACGACAGTTTCGAGTCTTTCGTTCGTTGGGCTGGTCGCGGGAAGCGTTCTTGCGACTGACGCGTTCAACAAGCACGCGAAAGCGGCAAGCGACTTGAAGAAGTTCGACGAGAGCGTGTGGGTTAAGATAGAAGGGGACTAACAATCCCCTTTTTTGTTTTTTACATAGTTTCCCAAGAGGCCATTTTTTTCTTCCGTTCCAGTAATGCGTTCAGTTTGCGCTCCAGCTCTATCCTGCCTAAGTGCGATTTTGTAGCCTCGATTTTTATCTGCAGTTCTTTTATTTCCTCGTCAATGTTTCTTGTCATATTATCACCGTGCGCTGTCATTTTTTTCTCGCCCAGACGAAAAAGCCCGGGAATCCTAACAGCCCTTTAACGCGAGCGTACTTTTTAACTATTATCTCCAGAGTGCTTAGCTGTATCGCGCGGATATTCATGAACCCGAGGCGCTCCATTGTTCGCCACACTGGTTTGATGTCGTCCATTATGGGGGAGTACACTCCGGCGAACCCCCCTTTTTTCAGGGAATAAAACGTTTTTTCAAGCGCTTTGCTCGGGTTCTGGAGGTCAAGGAATATGACGTCGTAACTATTTTTTTTCAGCTTTGCTTTTGTCACGTCGGCGTTTTTCAGCCGGACGTTTTCGTATCCTCTTAGGTTCTTCTGTGCGATTTCAAAGAAGCGCTTCTCTGCTTCGAACGAGTCGACGTTCGCCCCGAGCTCAGCCATGAAAAGCGCGTTTCCACCGCTACCTGTGCCTGCTTCAAGCACTTTCGCGCCTGGTCGCACACTCAAGAGCGCGCACATCACGCCCGAGTCGTACGGGTAAATTGGGCGGGCGCCCATTTTCATCGTTTCAACGCGTTCCAAGAGACTTGTTTCGTACGCGTCGAACTCGTATCCTGAGTGAGTTTTGAGTTTACCAGCACGTTTATTAAAGCCCTTTTGTCTAATAATTCCGTATTCCGTGTTCTCATTTGTTTCAGGAGAGATGTTCCGGAATATTTTCTTCCCGTTTTTATCTACCAGCAAGGTGTTCATGTGAATATTTACTCGTCGAAGCATTATAAACTCTTGCTGATACTGCCAGTGGTAATGCTTTTTGTGTCCTTGTTTTTCGCGGCGCGCGTAGAATACGGCATCGACCTGAAAGGAGGCATGCTCATAACCGCGCCTTTAGGCTCCAAGGACCTGTCGTCAGCCGATTTGGAGCAGGCGCTATCGTCAAAGTTCGAGCTTGAGGATCTGAATGTTCGCAGGATTTCAGGAGGTACGAGCGGGTATTACATAGAAACAACAGGGGAGAAGACTTTATTGAGAGCTTCCAGGGCTATTGAAGCCAAGGATTACTCTTCAGTGATTTCCCTGTCGAAAAAGTTCACAGGAGAGCTGTACGTCGGAAACCTTGACCAGGCTGGCCAGGCCGACGCGTATTTCGCCAAAGCGCGCGAGAACTTCAAAAACGAGCTGACTTCTTACTTGTCAGCCGAATTAGGAGTGGCGCCGAACTCCCTCTCCATCCAAGATATAGGCCCGTCGCTGGGCTCTTTTTTCATGGGACAGGCCACGACCGCCATAATCATAGCTTTTTTCCTTATTTCATTGCTTGTGTTTTACTACTTCAAGAACATCGTCGTCTCGTTTGCGACTGTCCAGTCTGCTTTCGTCGACGCTCTGCTCGGCTACGCGGTGCTGGGAATGTTCGGAATACCCTTGTCTATAGTGACTGTCGCCCCCCTCCTGATGCTTATCGGCTATTCTGTGGACACTGACGTGATGCTGAGCGACAGGATGATTAAGAGAAAAACAGGCACTCCGGCTGAGCGGGCAGCCGGCGCGATGAAAACAGGCCTGACAATGTCTCTGACGGCGATTTTCGTGATGCTTTCGCTTCTCGTTGTTTCTTGGTATGCGAACATCACCGTGCTTTACCAGATTTCGCTTATCCTGGCCATCGGCCTGGCGGGGGACATAATTGCGACGTGGTGCACCAACGCCGTCATAATACTCTGGTACTTGGAAAGAAAAGAGAGGGTTAAAGCATGAGCAGCGTCTTGAAAAACAGGAAAGTCATGATTGCCGTCGCGTGCTTCGTGCTGCTTGGGATAGCCCCGCTTGCGTTCAAGGGGCTGCAGTACGGCATGGACTTCAGCGGAGGGACGCTGATCCAGATCAACCTTGACATGACTAAGAACGAAACAGTAGACTCGCAGACAGTAGTTTCTGTCTTGCAGAACCGCCTTAACTCTTACGGCCTTAAGGACGTTTCGATAAAGCCGTGGGGCAATCCTGTTTCGTATATCATCGTTGAAATCGCCGAAACAGACCCGGCGGCTATCAACGAAATCCAGTCCATCATCGGCCAACAGGGGAAGTTTGAAACGCTGTTCAACTGTAAAGTTGTGCTGTCAGGCAAGGACGTGATTTCCGTGTTGACTGACCCGCAGCAGGGCTACCGTTTGACTGCGGCGCAGACAGGAGTTCAGTGGTCTGTTCCGTTCCTAGTGTCCGCTGAAGGCGCTGAAGGAATGGCCAAGGAGATTGAAGGGAAATGCAGCACGCCGCAGGCCGAAAACTGCCCGGAAACGCTTTACATGTTCATTGACAGGCCTGAGAACGCCGTTCTTGTCATTCCTAGCGAAATCGCCAACGCCGAGGCGTCGATACCAGAGGGATTGGTCAAATCAGACACAACCGCCAGAAGCGTTCCTCTGGAGGATATCATAAGGAATTCCGACGCCAGTTTCATTATAAGCGATTTCGTGACCACCGACGTGCTTAACAAGACGGCAGGCAAGACTGTTATCATCCCCCCGGGCTTCTTTAACGAGTCCGAATTTTCTTCCGCTGAAAAAGTTGTCGTGAAGCAGAAAATAGGAGATTACTGGGTTGCAGACGCCTTGAACTTGGAGAATATTGTCCACCTGACGCCTGGCGTGACCGCAGGAAAGCCTATCACGCAGCCTTTAATCACGGGATACGCGCCAACGCAGGAGCAGGCCAAAAAAGAGATGGAGAGGGTCGTGATACTGCTTAAATCAGGAAAACTGCCTGTCAGCGTTTCAGTGGGCAGCGTTTCTACGATCTCCCCTTCTCTTGGTTCGGAATTCCTGGTGTACAGCGTTTACGCCGGGCTTATCGCGATGGTCGTGGTTGCCGTGTGCCTGTTTGTCAGGTATAAGAGCCCGAAGGTTACGACGCCGATTCTCATCACGCTTGTTTTTGAGATTACGATGACTCTCGGCATAGCTTCGCTTATCGGCTGGCAGATGGACCTGCCTTCAGTCGCAGGAATCATCGCCGCGATAGGAACTGGAATAGACGACCAGATAGTCATAGTCGACGAAGTCCGAAGGAAGGAGCGCGAAGAAGAAGAGGCGGCGAGCATAGCTTCAAAGATAAAAAGGGCGTTTTCTATCGTGTTCATGGCGGCAGGACTGCACATTTTCGCGATGATTCCCTTGCTTTTCATGGGCCTGGGCGTGCTGAAGGGCTTCGCAATAACGACAATAATCGGCGTTCTCGTTGGCGTACTCATCACGAGGCCGGCTTACGGCGCAATAGTGGACAGGTTCGCGAAGTAAACCGCTACCGGCAATGCTGTATACGCTGAAACGCGGTTTTATAAACTCTTCCTGCTTTTTCATCTTTCATGAAGAGAATTCAGTCAGGAATTCCTGGGCTGGATGGGCTGATTGAAGGGGGATTTCCGCATCCTTCGTCAATACTCCTTACGGGGCCAACAGGCAGCGCTAAGACAGTGCTGGGACTGCAGTTTTTGTACAAGGGAGCTTCCGAGCTGAACGAGCCCGGCTTCATGGTGGACATAGCCGGCTATAGCACGACACTGCAGTGGTATTCTGAAAAGTTCTCGTGGGACATCGCCAAGCTGCAGCAGAAAGGAAAGCTGGTGTTCTCTTCGTACGACCCGATCGATTTCGAGAAGTTCGAGTTCAGGACTCTTCATTCTGAAATCATCGTCCAGTTGGGAAAAATAATAGACCAGATAGGAGCGAAGCGCGTGGTTATTGACTCAATAACGCCGTTAGGCCAGTCCATCAACGACCAGGCGAAGTTCCGTACTCTCTTGTATTACTTGTCCCGCGCTTTGAAAGACAAGGGTTGCACGACCCTTTTCATCGCTGAGACGCGCGGGCAGGATTTGACGCAGTTCGGCGTGGAGCAGCATGTCATGGATGGCGTGCTTGAGATGTCGCTTACGCAAAAGAGCCCCGCAGAAGGCGTGCTGAGCCACACGATAATGGTCCGCAAGATGCTGGCCACAGAGTTCCCGATAGCGAGATATCTCGTTGATTTCGGCGAAAGCGGCGTTCAGCTGGCAACTGGTTATTATTAATTCTTCAGTTAAAAAAGCAGTAGTCCCGGGCGGATTCGAACCGCCGCCCCTGGATCCAAAGTCCAGGATCCTTAGCCACTAGACGACGGGACTGTTTTTCGCATTCGCTGGTGCTCACAGCTTTCTTATATACCATCTAACCATACGCCCAGTGGGCTGGGCCCACTAGACGACGGGACTGTTTCCGCTGTTAATTCTGTCGTTTGCTTTATATTAGCGCTCCTATGAGCATTCCGAGTACTGCGCCGACCACAGTGGCCAGCAGGTTTGTCGTTGAGTTCCCCCACCATCCACGGTTCTCGAAAACCGCTCCCAAGTAAGAGTCCGCGAAATTACCCAGCATCCCCGCCACGACGGCAATCACCAGCGTCTTGGGCGAAGGGAGAATCGCCAGCGACACGAGCCCTATGGCGAGTGCAGTCATGAATCCCCAGAAAGTCCCAAAGAGGGATATCGCGCCGTTCATTCCAGTGCGCGCAGGCGAAAAATCCGTTATCATGACAGGCCGCTCGCGCGACGTCACGCCAATTTCTGACGAAACAGTGTCGGAAGCCGCCGCGGCCATAGCGCCTATGAAGCCGTGGATTCCTGCTGGCCCACCGAGCACGGCCATGAACATAGCCACTCCGCCGTTTGACATGACGTTTTTCGAACCGCGGATTTTCTGCATGAGCTTCATTTTTTCCTTTCGTTCTTCCTTGTAGCGGGTTGCTGCGGTCCCTATCACGAAGAAGGCGAGCATCACTGCGAACCAGTACACGTTCTGGGTTATAAATATTATGTAAGTCATCAGCAGAGCCGAAATCGCTCCCATGAAGTTCAGCGACTTGCTTTCCAGACCGATGACCACTATGAAGAGGGGAAGCGCGTACTGAATCAGGGCCCAGTCCATTTTATTTTCCTCTCACGAACTTGAGCTTTGACACTTCTACGCGCTTTATCGGGCACACGGCTTTTGTTTCCCTGAGTATTTCCGTGGGCGTGGTTCCGAAAACGCATTTCTGTATGAGTTCCTCTGCTGTGTTTTCAGGTATTTGCTTCGAGAGGTACTCGTTCATCAGCCTGCGTATCTCGTCTTTCTTTGTGGTGTCCACTTTGCGGCCGGTGAAAACGTAAGCTGTCAGGCGTATTTTTTTACCGTCTTTCGTTGTACCATCTTTGATAAGCTTTACTATGCTGCGGTGCCTTCTTATGTTCCTGCGAAGATACTCGGAGACGAGCTCGAATCCTTCCAGTGTTGTGTGCGCCGTCTTCCCTTTTACTTCGGTTATCCTAAGCCACATTTTGACGAACTGGTGGTTCATATTTCCCGTTATGTCGCGCAGCGGAACGCGGAGCACGCGATTTAGCAGGTTTTTCTCGTCAGAGGCCACTGTTGTGGTTATCTCTTTTTCTTCGAATACTTTCGGTGCTGCTATTGTGTACCATTCTTTTTTCTTCCACGTGTCGACTGTCTTCCTTTTCTTTATTTTCTTTTCTTCTGCCATGATTATCACTCTTTGATTAACAGAGCTGCCTCTTCTGGCTTGTAGTGCCAGTCTTTCGGCACGCGTCCTGTTGTTTTGTAGTAGTTTACGAGCCTTTTTATCTTTGATTCGGTGAGCTGAAGCCTTCTCGCGTTTATTTTGTCAGCCTTGTTAGAGTCCAAGTGGCGCTTCAGCCTTACAGCTTTCTTGAACAGGTTCATCAGGTCCTCGGGCCATTTCGGGAGAAGTTTTTCGGCGCTCAGTATTTTCGACACGGATTTTCCAGTGATTGCTTTCACGCTCGGGATGCCGTACTGGTCGCGCAGTATTCCGCCAATCTCTGATATTGGCTTTCCTTCTTTGAACAGTTTGACGACCAATTCGTTTATTTCTTCTTTTGAATACTGTATCCATTCCGGCTTCACTTTTGCAGGTGGCCTTGTAGAGCCGGATTTTCCTTTTTTTCTAGCGTGCATTCTCGCCATTCTGATACCTCTCTTGTTTTTTGCGCGACAGGCTCGGACGTGTTCCGCATCCGCCCTCATTTGCGCAATTATGCTGAATAAGGAAACACTCTCTCATTTTTCGATAATCAGCGCTGAATATTGTCATTTGACTGGTTTATAAACGTTAATGCTCCGCGTAGCGGGCGCGTTTTTCAATTTCTTCTGTTTTTTTCAGCACTTCCCCGTCAGCGTATGCTTTTTTGAAAGCGCCCCATATCTCGTCAAAGTAGCGCCAGTGGGTTGATTTCAGCATTTTCTTTAGGACGAGCACGTCGACGGCTTTGTCTTCTAGCGAGTGGGAATTGTATGCTAGGCCGAAGTCTATGAAGTAAAGCTCGCCGCCTGCGTCGATGATGTTTGACGTCGTCAAATCCCCGTGAATCAGCCCCGCGTCGTGAAGGCTGCGCACGGCTTCGCCTATTTTCTCGCTCGTCTCGCGTATTTTTTTCCCTTTGTAGAAAGCGTCCCGGACTTTCTCGCCACTAATGTGCTCCATTGTTATGCTCATTTTTTTGTCATTCACGTCGAGGATGTAAGGAGTTTTAACGGCGCGCCTCGCCTCTATAAGCATCAGGGCTTCTTTTTTCACGCGCGCGCGGCGGATGCGCTCGTCTATCTCCTTTATTCTGTATGTTTTTGGTACTCGGCGCTTCTCAACTGCATCTATCCCTAGGTAAGTTGTACGCCATAATTCTGCTTCTGCGCCCTTGTAAATCATTTCCATAGCCTTATTATACCCCGGTTTGTTTATATTAGTTGGAGTAATTGTTTTCAGAGCAAGGAAGAGGATTAGAATGGTTGTGATGCTTAAGGACGAGTTCTTGTTTATTTACAAACGATTGAACTCGCCGAAAGACGCAGAGATGTTGCATGAAAGAATGGGTCTGCCGTACGACATGCTTTTCAACGTTTTGGCGAAGAAGATAACCCGCGAGACTACACGCAATTTTTACAGGGTTAAGGCGAAGTCATCGCATTACCTGCGCCAGTGGAAGCGCGGCGATTCGTTCGTTAAAATTGCCAAGCAGGAAAATTTTCCACCCGTTCTGATGGCGACGTTTATTTTGGAGAAAGCAGGATTGTCAAAAAAGAGGATAAGGGAGCTCATCAAGAATCCTGATCTTTCGCAGGACAAGCGCGTCGCGCGGGAGCTGAAGGCCGCCGAGGAAGAGGATTTTGTGTACTCGCCGAAGTCCACTGAGCACCAGCAAAAAAACGGGAAACGCTCAGAAGGGGGAATAAAGGAGTGGCTTGACGAAAGAGGCATCAAGTACATGACTGAATACGAGAATCGCGAGCTTGAGCATCACAGGCGCACGCCAGATTTCCTGCTTGAAAAGCCGTTATTGTGGAACGGGAAGAAACTGCACTGGATTGAGAGCAAGGCTTCGTTCGGAGACGAGAGCGAGATAAAAAGGGATTACAAGAAGCAGCTGAGCGATTATGTGAAATTTTTCGGCTACGGTGCAGTGGTTTACTGGTACGGCTACGTGCTGGATCACGGTTTCACCGAAGTGATGGTTCTGACAAAAGAAGACTTTAAGACAGAGAAAAAAGAGAAGCCTTCTTCTAAGGAATCGTGAAAAAATGGTTAGCCCTGTGCGTTCAGCAGGACGTTGCTGTTATGCCGCTTGTATTTGTTTCAGCAAGTCTTCCCTGTGAATGCCTTCAAGGACGAGCCCTTCGTCCGACTCGTGCACTGTTATTTTTATTTTTTCTTTCAGGTTGAGTTCTGAGCCGAGGCTTATCAGGAACACTCCGAATGTTGCAAGCAGCACTACGTCCTCTATTCCCAGTTTCCCGTTGAAGAAGCATTGGATTGCGATGCTTCCGCACAGGGCGCCGAGAGCCTTCAGCAGAGTTTGTGCTGCGAATTTCCCCACCTCCTTTTTTATACGTATTTTTCAGAGATAATTAGGGGTCCCAGTTTCCTAACTATCCCGATGTATTATGCCTCCCAAAGAGATAAACCTTCCCAAACAAAAGCACTTTATTTAATAATTTATGAGTGCATTTAAGCAATATTCGTTTCTTGTCGTAGTATTTGGCTGAAAATAGTATTTTATATTTGTTCATTCAAATAATTATTGCATGACTGTTTCGCTGTCTGATGTTGACAAGAGAATCCTTAGTTTTATGATTTACGATGGCGCTCATTTTTCAGAGCATGAGATGGCAAAGCGCCTAAAGCTGAGCCAGACTACTGTAAACTACAACATACGCTCTTTGCGCGAGAGAGGAGTTATTCTAGGGTACAAGTACCGAGTCGACCCTGCCAAAGTGGGTTATCCTTTAATGGTGTGGTTTTTCGGGGAGTTCGGCGAAAAAGTTGACGTCGACAGAATCGTGGCAAAGCTTTTTTCTCACGGCAATATTTTCGACGTTCTTGTCATGACAGGCCATTATGACATAGTTCTGAAAGCTTATTTCAGAAGTAGGGAGGATATTGACGGCTTGCTGACATGGATAGGCAACGAGCTCAAAGGGCAAGTAAGAAGGATTTCAGCGGCAATAGTCACCAGTGTCCACAAAATCCACCAGAAACCACCTTGCAAGGACAGCGTTTTTGTTTCAAGGAACGAAAGAATGGTGATGAGCATGAAAATCGCCGACCCCTCACTTTCAATGAGCGAAATCGCGAAAAAAACAGGAATGCACAGGAACACTGTCGCGTCCTGCTGGAAAAGCCTGTGGGAGAAGAAAGTGCTGCTGAAAAAATCGCCTATCATAAACCCGGATTATTTTTCGGAATTAGGGATAAGCTTCAAAGCCATTGTCCTCATAGACGCGGTCATCGGCAAGAAAGAAAAAGCCGTAAATTACTTGGCTGGCTTAAAAGAAGTGCATGAGCTTACTTCAATTGCTTACGAGAACGACCTTCTTGCGGTAATGAGGGTGGATTCTCTTCACAGCTCTTACAAGCTTGTCAGAGAAATAAACTCTAAGGATTTCATTTCTGCGACTGAAACGTATCCGGTGTTCGTGTCTTTCACGAAAAACGTCGGGCCTGCGTGATTACGACGTCACGCTGAGCTTCACCCTGCTTACATCAGAACAGGTTATGTTTGCGATTATTTTCCCGCTGAAAAACTTTTTCTCGCCTTCACCAAGCGAGCCGATGGGGATGATTGTTTCCGCAGCAGGGACCCCACTTATTTCAATCACTTCTGCTTTCACAATTACGACTTTTGCTGCCCCGCCGGTGTTCGTGACTGACGCGTTGAATTCTAGCCGGCACTTGTTGTCAGGCATGGTGCTTTTTATTCCTGTCTGCTCTGAGAACTCGAACTTTGGTTTTTCATTGATATCCGGAAGCTGGATTTTCACGAACGAGCCAATTACAACTATTACTATGAGCGCCGCCATCAAAATGAGTATTTTCTCATATTGCTTCATGAGAGAGTAATACGAAAGGAAGGTATAAAAAGCATTACCACTCGACTTCATCCGTGCGCCAGCGCGGCCTTATATCCAAAGAGGTTTTAGGCTTTTTCTGCGCGAGCACGCCCGTCCAAGCTATCATAAGTCCGTTGTCTCCGCACACGCTAGCTTCTGGCACAAAGAAATCCGCGCCGTGCGTTTCAGCCATTTCTTTCATCATTTTCTGCAGGCGCTTGCTTTGGGCTACCCCCCCGCTTAGCATCACTTCTTTTTTTTCCGTGTGAGCTAGGGCGCGTTCAGTGACTTCAGTGAGCATAGAATAAACGGTTTCCTGAAAGGAGTAGCACAGGTCTTCTTTGAGTGCGTTTTGCTTCAGCGCGGAAGTGACAATACCTGAGAACGTCAAATCCATGCCTTTCACAGTATACGGGAGTTCGACGTATTTTTTTCCGTTGAGCGCGAGAGCTTCTACTTTCGGACCGCCAGGCATTTCCAGGCCTATGCCGCGCGCGAACTTGTCAATCGCGTTCCCGATCCCTATGTCTAGGGTCTCCCCGTACACCCTATACCTGCCGTTCTCATATCCTGCGATTTGAGTGTTCCCTCCTGAGACGTACACATTCAGAGGATCCTCCATTTTCCCGAGAAGCCTGCCTATTTCAATGTGGGCAACGCAGTGGTTCACGCTTATTAACGGCTTGCCCAGCGTTTTGGCGAACCTCAAGCCGGCTGATAAGCAAGGCGGAAGCCCAGGTCCCGTGGAGACAGCAACCAAGTCAACTTCCTGCATTTTGACGCCGGCCTTTTCCAGGGCTTTCTGCAGGACTTCAGGCGCTACTTTCGTGTGATGCTTCGCCGACTCGGCAGGAATTATGCCATACCCCTCAGGCGCTTTGTAAATGTCGCGTTCGTTCGCGTAAAAGCGCCCGCTGTCGTCTATTATCCCCACCCCGAAAGTGTGGGCGGTCGTTTCAATTCCTAAGCATATCATTTTTTCACGCTGAGAAAATGAGCATTACAAGCACGAGGTTGTATGCCAAGTGAGCTGTTGACGGGACTATTAGGTTTTTCGAGCGACTGTAAGCCACGCCGAGCACGGCTCCCAAGAAGAAAGCCCCAATCATTTCGGCTATTGAGCCGTATATTATGTGGAAGTAAGCGAAAATGAAAGAGGCGAAAATGATGTTTGTTTTGCGCTGCAGGTAACCCCTGAAAAAAATTTCTTCAACTATTGAGCCCATGACCACCACGGCGAGTATTTGAAACGCGCCCGCGCTTTTGATTGTCTCGGGCACCTTTGCGACGTCGCTTTCCATCCCGAGAGAATAAAAAAAAGCACCTATTGCAGCTGATATTACAAGCATGGCGCCGGCGTAAAGCACGCCGGTGGCCAGCGCTTTTTGCATGTTTGTTTCGGCGAACCCCAACTTTTGCGTTATGTTTTTCGTGCTTTTCTGGCTTAGCAGCACCGCTGCGAGCATGAGAGCGTACAGCATGATTGACGCGTACATTTATTTTTTCCACCTTGTGTAACCGCATTTTCCGCAGTGGAACCTGTTTTCGTGTTCTGCCATGAGCACGCCTTCTCCGCATTTCGGGCATGACTGGTTTTTCCTTCGCACTTTTCCGTCCTTAACTTCGTATGACTTGCTGGTCATTCAATCACTCTTCTTTTATTTCTTTTTTTGCTTCTGCAGCCGCTTTTTTTTCTTCTTTCGTGGGCTTCGTTTCTCCTGCTATTTCAGCAATGCCTGTTGTTTCCACGCCAGATTTTTTAAGCTTCGGCTTTGTCTCATATTTCTTCTTCTCGTCCGGGCTCTTGTAAACTTTTACGTAGCACACGGACTCGCGCTTGCCGTATTCCTGGTTTATCTTGTCCAGGAGTATGTTTTCTTCCGGGGTCTGCAGCTCGCCTGCGAGCGCTTTTGTTATCTCTTTCCTGTCAGGGGTTGCGCCGTAATCCCTTAC
>JAVYMF010000003.1:0-30925 GCA_038736665.1 archaeon
GCATCCTGCAGCACATAGATCGGATGTCAGACGGCTTCATATCGCTGTTTATGAAGTTCGAGAAGTAAGGTAGGCCGTATTTTGCGGTTAGTTCGAATAGCAAGGTGGCATTTTCAGAGTCCCAGTCGAAGTCTTTCGTGATGTTATAAGACGGAATCGGAAAAGTGAACGGCCTTGCGTTCATGTCTCCTTCTAAGTAAACCTCGATAAGCGATTTGTTTATCATTTCCGCCTGCTTCTCGAAATCAGAATAAGTCCTGCTGACCTGCTTTCCGCCTATGACAGCGTGTTGCTCCGCCAAGTCGTTGGACACGTTCCAGTCCAGCGAAATGTTTGTGAAGGGCGTCTGCGAGCCCCATCGGCTGGCTATGTTCAGGTTGTAGATAAATTTCTGAACCGCTTGCTTCGTCTCGGCGTATGAGAGTTTGTCGTAGTAAACGAACGGCGCGAGCAGCGTGTCAATTGCGTTGAATGACTGCGCTCCCGCCCACTCGTTTTGGATGGTGCCCATGAAGTTCACCATCTGCATAAGCGCTGTGTCGAAGTGGCGCGGTGGCTTTGACTCAATTTTTCCCGGCACGCTGTTCAGGCCCTCCCACAGCAGTTTTTTGAGGTCCCATCCTGCACAGTAGCCGACAATTCCGAAGTAAAGGTTGTGGATGTGGAAGTCCCCGCTCCTATGCGCGGCAGCGATTTGCGGCGAGTAGACTCTGTCAAGAGTGTAATTAGCTATCACTTTGCCAGTGATGTTGAGAAGGAGCCCTGCCCAAGAGTAGTTTATGTTGGAGTTTTCCCTTACTTCCCATGTTTTCTGTTTGAGATAATCGTCAGTTGTTTTTTCTATTTCGGAATAACTGTTCATCGCGTTTTACTACGAGAAACAAATATAATAACACATATATGCTATTTTAAGAGGCTTTCTTGAACACTGTTTCGCGGTGCTCGTCCCTGATGCGTATCTCGCCGCTGAACGTTAGCGACGAGGCTATGTCCACGAGCTCTTCGTGCGTGGGAGATTTAATAGAGTTGAAAGCTTCGTCCAGGCAGTTTTTTGGCACGAACCTCTGCAGCGAGTACCTCTTCGCGTTTTTTATTTCGTGGACGGCGCTGATTATGTCTTCTTTCGTTACGACGCCTGGCACGACGGTGGTGCGGAACTCGTGGTCTATTCCGGACGAGGTTATCAGCCGAATGGTTTTTTTCACGGCTTCGGCGCAGCTGCTTTTTGTCAAAGCCGTGTATTTGTCGAGGGACGTTTTCAGGTCCATAGCAATGTAGTCTACGGCGCGTTCTTTTATTGCCAGCTCGACGGCGCCCGGGTTGCTGCCGTTTGTGTCGAGCTTCACAGCGCACCCCATTCCTTTTATTTTTTTGCAGAACGCGACTAAATCCGACTGCAGAGTTGGTTCGCCGCCAGTTATGACAACGCCGTCCAGCGACCACTTTAGATCCTCAAGTTTTTTCAGCACAGCTTCTTCGTTGTCAGTGTTGCGGAATTCTATTAATTCGCGGTTATGGCAGAAGCCGCATCTGAAGTTGCAGCCGGGCGTGAAAATAACTGCGGCTGTTTTTCCAGGCCAGTCGCAGAAGCTCTGCGGCAGGAAGCCGGCTATGTTCACCTTTATCCTCCAAGCTGCCTGATTTTTGAAGTTATCTGCTCGGCCGTGATGTCGCCGACCAGCTTCTGCTCTTCTTTATCGTTCTCTAAAACGAGCGCCGGCGTGCTCATGATGTTGTGCTTTACTGCTTCAAAGTAGCCCTCATCGCTTGCGGCATCTAGCTCTATAAGCGTGAATTGTTTTTCAAGTTTTAGGTCGCTGATTATTTTCTTCACTGCCGGGCATCGCGGGCAGTTTGCCTGAGTGAACAATGTCATTTTCAGCTGAGCCATGCCATCACCATACCTTAAACGTTGTTTTTGAAGTATTCCCTGTACCGGAATCTGTCTTTGAATTCCTGCTGTTTTCCTTTGTTCCATCCTTCAAGGTCCTGCAGATAGCCTGTGATGCGGGACCATGAATCAACGTTTTTCGAGCCGCATTTAATGCAAGTGTTTTCCATCTTTTCATCTCCCCGTATTTTTAAAATACTCCTCCATAAGTGTAATTGCAGTCGTTGCAGTGGCAGATGTCGCGTGTGTACGCGAACTGCTGGTTCATCGTTCCAGTCATCATTTTTTTAGTGAATTTCATAAGCGCCTCCGGCTCAGGAGAGGCTTCGCCTAGCCAAATGTGGGATATTGCTCCTGCTTCTATCAGTGGGTGGAACAGTCCCTCGTCTTTTATCTTGTCAGCGAGGGCGATGTTCGCCGACGTGTTGAAATGGGTGGAGTTCGTGTAGTACACTGCGCCGTTTTCGATATTCCCTTTCACTATTTCGGCGGCCTGGCCGTTGAAGTACTTCAGGTCGAGCTTCGCGAACCTGTAGCACGTTGATTCAGCTGGGGTCTGCTCCAGGCCGTAAACGTGCCCAGTTTCTTCAGTGAACAGGTCTGTTATTTCTTTCATTCTCCTTATGAAGGACCATCCGAACTTCAGCGATTCTTTTGACTCATGCAGCTGCTTTCCCGTGTGGTATTGCACCATTTCGTTCAGCCCGAGAATCCCAATTAGGTGGCGGACTTTGTCCATGCGCAGGTAAGGCTGCCCGTCTAGGTTAGAGGAAAGCATCGGGGCGTTTCCCGCGTCCATGAGCCTTTGGATCACTTCGTTTTTTATTTCGTGCACTTCCTTAGCTTTTTCCATGCGGTCCTCTAGCAATTGGTGAAGTTTGTTGTCATCGCCGTCGGCGATGTATGCGAGGCGCGGCAGGTTTATTGTGACGTTTTGTATTGCGTTCGAGCGCATCCTGGCATTTTTGATGTCGTCCAAGTCTTCTGGCCTCATTTTGTGCTTCAATCGGCAGCACATCGCGATGCTTTCGTCCTCGTAAGTGACTTGGTTGAGGAAATAAGGCGATCCCATTTTCGCGCTTACCTCGTGCGCTTTCAGGAGGTACTCGTCGAAGTCGGGGTCTTTCAAGTTTTCTTTCCTTATTTTCAGCAGGGGTTTTGGGAATACGAACGGCACACCCCTTGCGTCGCCTTCTTCGTAGACGTCCAGCAGGGCTTTCGCGAAGCGGATTGACTCGTCGTAGTAGTCGGCGTATGTGCCAACGATTTTTCCTTTCGCACCGTAAGCAGGGACGTCGGCGAGTATGTTCGGGACGCCGTAGTCGATGTTGACGTCAGAGAAAACCACTTGCGCGCCACGAGCCACGCTCATCTGGGCCATTTCGAAAACAAACATCTGCGCCAGTTGCTTGTATTGTTTTTCGTTCAGCCCTTTCAGGAAAGGGGCCACGAGCGTGTTGAACGAGGCATATGCTTGAGCTCCGGAAAAGTTCGCCTGCATGATGCCAAGCCATTTTGCTGAGTGTAGTATGAGCACTTCAGGCGTGTTCGCGGGCTTGGCTGTAGCCGCGCGTTTTCCGAGCCTCAGCCCGAATTTCAGGAGATACCTCAAGTCGTGCCCTGCGCAGTAAGGCCGCGTGATGAAATAGTCAAGGTCGTGGATGTGGATATCTCCTGTGAGGTGGGCGTCCGACAAGTAAGGACGCCTGTATTTTACAGGGAACAAGTAGTCGAGAGCGTATTGCTTTGACACGGCATCGGCCATGTACTTGTGGATAGACTCCGGACCGACGTCTACGTTCGCGTTTTCTTTTGTTTTTCCGTATGTTATTTTTTCGACGTCAATGCGCGGCAGTCCGAACCGCGAGTGCTCTATCAGCTTGTTTTTGTAGCCGCGTTCAAGAAGCTTCACATTAACTAGTTCGCGTATCATCACTGTGGAGAGCTTTTTCAGCCCGGATTTTTTTACTGTTTCGTGGACTTCTTTGGCGATTTCGTTCGCGACTTCTTCAGGCGTGTTGGCTTCGTTTTTTAGGGCGGCGACGATTTTTTCGTTGTCCCATGTCTGCAGCTCGTCGAACTCTTCCTCAGTGTTTCTGACGAATAGTGATAGGTCCGTGGAATCTTCCGTGAGTTTTATTGAGCGCGTTCCGTCTGCCATGGGTAAGCACCAGCGAAAAAAGAAAAAAAGAGGAGGTGAAAGCCGGGTGAGCCTTTTTCCTCTTCTTAGCGTTTTGGTTTCCAGGTCTCCTTGGGTTCGTTCTTCGTTACGAGTTTTATTTCGTTGCCTTTATTATCAGTTGTTATTTTGATGAATATCATTGCGTCACCTTTAAGTTTATTTTATTATTGTAATCTTGTCTTTTTAGTCGGATTTCATTTAACCATTAAATCTATATTAAACAGTTTGTTAGGATTCCTAACTAAAAAGTCTTAAGATATATGAAATCCTTATATTTCGGAAGGTTTTTGCCTGCGGTTTCGTAAAATGAGCCACCGTCGAACAAAGGCTGGAGTTTTTTGCAGTAATCGGCGCGTTCTTCTTCTTCCATTGCTTCGCTTTGCAGGCCGGATATATCCTCGTTGATTCCAAGCTTCTTGTTTTCTGTCACGAAACGGGTCATCGCCCCTATGTCCGCGTGCTCCCCCACTAGGAACTGCAAGTCGTCGTTTCTCCTATATTCCCTGAACTTTCTCTGCGCGAATCTGATTATCCTTTCAGTCAGGTTAGCGCAGTCTTCGTCGTACTTGTTTTTGTCCAAGTATATTCTGCAGGCCTGCGGCAGTCCGGACAGCAGCACCAGGTACTTGAAGTCCTTCAGGCGGATATACTCTTCCCCGTTGTGGAACTGTGCCAGGAATGACAGCATTTCGTTTTTGTACAACCTGTCTTTTATGAGCTCCCGTTTTTCGATTGCCAAGTCGCGCGTTAAGTCCAGCTTTTCGTTGATTGCGTCGTAGAATGATTTTTCATCTTTGTTCAGCTTGGCTATTTTAGGCATGTTGATTGACACGGCCTGCATGATACCCGAGCGCAAGGCTAAGCTGTCCCTTTCTGTCAGGACGTTATTGTACAATAGGCTCTGGTTTTTATCAGTCTGCTTGATGAAGTAACAGGGCCGCGGAATGACTAGCTTTTCGCTTATATTCCCGTCGTGCTTTATGCAGACGTTCGGTAGATTGAAAGCGTTTTTTGAATAGTCTCCTTTTTGCATCGTGTCCAAGAACACGCTCATGAACGCGCTTGCTTCCTCCTCGAAGTCGCCGTATTTCCCCACGCGCTTTCCACCCGGGCCTATGGCGTCCTCGTTTTTCAGGAAGCGCGGCACTTTCGTGTTCATGTTAACCGTGAAGGTGTTGTCGAAGCCGCTTGTATTGTTTATTTCGTAAAGGAATGCCTGGCATACCTGGGCTATTTCTTTGCGGGTTTTCTTGCGTATGTAAGGCGCCATGAACACGTTGAAGAAATCGAAGGAAACGCCTCTCGCAATGAAGCGCTTTGACGTGACCATCAGCCGGACTGCATGGTACGCTGCGACGTCGGCTTTCTTCGCCGGTCCTGTTGTGATTACCTTCGGGATCCTGAAACCTTCTTTTAGGAACACTCGCAAGTCGTTGTTCAAAGAATACGGGCTTGTGCCGAAATGCTCAAGGGCGTGTATATGAATGTCTGAGTTGAGGTACGCGTCCGAAATCTTTTTAGGAAGCAGCTTGTGCAGGGTGAATTCCTTCAGGACGACGTTGCCGAACATTTCGTTAAGTTGGAAGGGGCTCGAGACTTTCTTGCGCTCTATGATGTTTTTGATGTCGTAAACAGGAAGCCCGACTCTCGTATAATTCGCCTGGGCGCTGACGAGCTTGCGCTCAAGCAGCGCGGAGTTGACCATCTCGCGTATCAGGGCCGCGGAAATGTTCTTCAGCTGCGAGCGCCTTATATCATTTTCCACCGCGTACGCTATTTCGTCCGCGACTGCGCGCGGCAGGCGCGTTTCCTTCACTAGGGAATCGGCTATTCGTTCGCGGTCGAAGGTTTCCAGGGTGCTTTTCGAAGTGCGCACTTCTATGGAGTGGTATGACTCGAATTGGTTTGCTGCGTTCTCATCGATTTCGCGGAGCGCGCTTGAAATTTTTCTGTTCACGTCCCTATCGTTTGTTTTTTCGTCTATCTTGCCTTTCAGAGCGACCGCCGCCTGCGAGGCAGTCCAGAAGCTGACTCCTGCCTGGCGGCATTTTTCAATCACGATGTTGGGAGAAACAGCCATGCTTTTATTTACGGGGTTCTTTAATAAATTTGTATGGAGATAGATTCTACTGACGAGAAAATTCTTGAGGTGCTTAAGCGCGATTCCCGCATTTCTTACACGGACCTTGCGAAAGAGCTCGGATTGTCTGACGTCGCCGTTAAGAAGCGCGTTGACAAGCTTTCGTCCGCGAAAGTCATAAGAAACTTCACAGTGAACCTGGATTATAAGCAGATAAACAGGCCTGTTCATGCTTTCATCCTTTTGAAATGCGTTCCAAGCGAGGCCGAGAAGTTCTCCGAGTTCGTGAGAGAGAACACAGAGATAATCCGCGTCATGCCTACGATCGGCGAGTATGATTACATGGTCGAGGTCGCTACGAAAGACGTGGAGTCGCTGCGGAAGCTCGCGGAAGAAAGCCTGGGAAATGTCCGCGGAGTGCTTCAAGTAAGGACTCTGCTGGTGGCGTGATTGCAATGTTTAAGATTTCCTGCGATTTGATGAGGACGGAAGACGCATCCAAGCTGAAAGAAATGCTGAAAAATTTTTTCCCTGACGCGGAATTCTCGGCGAACGGAGGGGAAATAGTTGGCTTGTCGTCGCTTTCGCATTTCAAGGAACTGTGCGAGAGGCAGAATTCCATGGCGTTCGCAGAGCTGCGGCGTGCCGGAAAGGTTTCTTTGGACAAGATGGCCATGCACGCGGGAGTCATCGCGCCCTGCGATGAGGCTCCTCTCGGCTGCGTGACGATAAAAAAAGCAGATAACAACAATTAAATATTCGTTTCCCGTTCATATTATTAGTGATTTTTGATGAAAAAACTGCTCGCGTTACTTGTTTTGGCCTCAACAGCTCTCGCAAGCGCGACGCTTACGTACCCGCAGTCAATTTTCATGGACTACGGAACATACAACGACGCGAACCAGTATTACTTGGGCTCGTTCGACTTGGGGAAAGTCGCTCCAGGCCAGACGCTTAAGCTCATGTTCAGCCGGAACACAGGGCCAGGCAACACCGAAAGCGAAGCGTCCATATTCTGGGAAACAGCCGAAGGAGAGGGGATATCGTCGCAAATTAATGGCATGGAGCTGGTTGCTACTCATGTTGTTCCAGTCACAGCCCGCGGCAAATACTCTTTTAACGTGGTCCTTAAAGGAAGCGAGTTGGGGACCATCGCGCCGCACTTCATCACGTTCAACGTTTTCGTAACAGAAAACATCTACTCTTTTAAGTATGAAAACAGCCATGTGATGGACGCCGGAGCGACGAAAACAGTGGAAATGAAAATCACGAGTAGTTCAGCTGCGTCGGACACTTTAATGTTCAGGAATGTCGACGGCATGCCGTCAGGATGGCTTGACCAGAAAGACGTCGTCATAGGCCCAGGCGAGACTAAGACAATAGCCATGAAAATAACGCCTAACGAGGAAGGAATGTACAACGCGAACGTGCGCGTGACAAGAAAGTCAAGCGCCGTCCAGGATTCGGTGCCTCTTACGTTGCGCGTAAAGCCGACGGTTTCGTCGAAGCTCAAGGCTTTCAGCGAAGGATTCTCAATAATTCCTGTGATAATGCAGCCGTTCTACTCGCTGCTCTCATTGCTTGGAATGGCGGCGTGACGCGTTCATAATCATGACTGACTTTTTTTCAAAAGTGATAGAAGAAACGCTCTCTGGGAAGATAAAAACCAAAGAACAACTTCAAGCCCGCAAATCAGTGCTTTCAGCGAAATACAAGCTTCCGAAAATACCTACGGACGCTGACGTGCTCTCTCGCGCTGGGAAAAAAAGAAACGCGGTCTTGGTAGTGCTGCGAAAAAAGCCTTCAAGGACGCTGTCAGGAGTTTCAGTAGTTTCAGTAATGACTAGGCCGTACCCATGTCCGCACGGCAAATGCATTTACTGCCCTGGGGGAGTTGACGTCAGTACACCCCAGTCTTACACGGGCCACGAGCCGGCTGCAATGAGGGGGATAGAGTTCAATTTCAACGCGTTTGAGCAAACAAAAAACAGGATTGAACAACTCGAGTTCATAGGTCACCCTGCGGAAAAAATAGAGCTTATAGTTATGGGCGGTACGCTGACTGCGCAGCCGCTTGCTTACCAGCGTTCATTCGTGAAAGAGTGCTTTGACGGTATGAACGGCAAGAAGTCAAGAACGCTGAAAGAAGCGCAAAAAATTAACGAGCGCTCGAAGCATCGCTGCGTCGGCCTCACGATTGAAACTCGCCCGGACTGGTGCAAGCAAAAGCAGATAAGCAACATCCTGTCTTTCGGCGCGACGCGAGTGGAGCTCGGCGTTCAGAACCCCAGCGATAAAGTGTATAATATAGTGAATCGCGGGCATTCCGTGAAGGACGTGGTCGAAGCGACGCGCCTTTGCAAGGACTCGTTCCTCAAAGTGAATTACCACATGATGCCAGGCCTTCCCGGTTCTAGCCCGCGAGAGGACGTGAAAATGTTCAAGGAAATTTTTGACGACCAGAACTTCCGACCTGACATGCTGAAGATTTACCCGTGTCTTCTGGTCAAGCCAGAGTTCGGCGAAACGGAGCTTTTCAAAATGTGGAAAAAAGGCGACTGGTTTCCTTATGACGACAAAAAAGCCGCTGAAGTTATCGCCGAGGCAAAGCGTTATTTTCCGCGCTGGGTGAGGGTGATGCGCATCCAAAGAGACATTCCGACAAAGTTGATTCTCGCCGGCGTCAAATCGTCGAACCTCCGCCAGCTTGTTGCCGAAGAGCTTAAGCTAAAGAAAGAGAGATGCGAGTGCATCCGTTGCCGCGAGATAAGGAATCAAAAACCGAAAGACATAGTCTTGAATCGCATTGATTATGAAGCTTCGGGCGGCCATGAGGTTTTCCTTTCTTTCGACGACGCCCGCTCTGACAAAATCATAGGTTTTGCACGCCTAAGAATTCCTGGAAAGCCATTCAGGAAAGAAATCACTAAAAAAACAGCAGGAATCCGCGAGCTGCATGTTTACGGCCAGTCCCTTGAAATAGGGCAGGCTCCTTCGTTTGAGTCCCAGCACCGCGGTTACGGGCGCCGTTTGCTTGAGGAGGCGGAGCGCATAGCCCGCGATGAGTTTTGCATGAAAAAAATGCTCGTGACATCCGGAGTCGGTGTTAGGGATTATTACAGGAAGATGGGCTACGAAAACGACGGCGTTTACATGGGAAAACCATTAAAATAACGTGACGCGTGATAATGTTATGTACTCGAAAAAAGTCCAGAACGCTCTTAAGAACGTCCGCGTCGGCGACTTCATAACAGTCGACGTCGAAGGTAAAAAATACGAAGGCGTGCTGATGCCGTCTACGGGCCTCGGCGACCCGGACCACATCGTAATCAAAACAAGCAGCGGGTACAACATAGGGCTGCAACATGTTCCTCTGATGAAGATAACGCGCATTGAAAAGGAGTTCAAGAGAGCTAAAGAGGAAAGCGAAATTGAATTAGGTAAGAAAAAGAGGATAAATGAAATTAAGTTTGACGTTTCAAAGCCTAAAGTATCTCTCATTACGACAGGAGGCACAATAACTTCGCGCGTAGATTATGAAACAGGAGGCGTTACTTCTTTGATGAAGCCAGACGAGCTGCTTAGCAACACGCCCGAGCTGGCAGGGATAATTAACGTCACGGATATTGTTTCCCCTTTCACAAGAATGAGCGAGAGCATTTCTTTTAAGGATTATGACGAGCTCGGAAAATGCGTTGAAAAAGAGCTGAATAAAACAGGCGCATCGATCGTCACACACGGAACAGACACCCTTCATTACACGGCGGCTGCGTTGTCTTTCATGTTTCACTCGACCCGCTTGCCTGTTGTTTTGACAGGAGCCCAGCGCAGCTCTGACAGGCCTTCTTCGGATGCTTCAATGAACCTTGTTTGCGCGGCGCACGCCGCAGCATATGATTTCGGCGAAGTGGGCATATGCATGCACGCTTCTTCTTCTGACGACTCGTGTTTTTTCATGCGAGGCACGAAAACGCGCAAAATGCACACCAGCAGGCGCGACGCTTTCCGGCCGGTAAACGACGTGCCTTTCGCGAGGATTTTTCCAGATGGAAAAATCGAGAAAATCAGCGAATACAGGAAAAAAGAAGAGTGCGAAGCGAAGGCATTCACTGGCTTTGAGGAAAAGACCGCTCTCGTAAAGTTCGCGCCGAACCTTTCGCCTGAAATCATTGACTTTTACGCAGGCAAGAAGTACAAGGGAATCGTCATCGAGGCTACTGGCCTGGGGCAGGTGGCTTTGAACACTCGCGACAAGAAATTATCGTGGTTACCTTCTGTCAAAAAAGCCGTCGATGACGGCGTGGCCGTCTGCTTCGCGCCGCAGACATTATACGGCAGGCTGAACCCCTTCGTTTACGCGGAAGCGCGCAAGTACCATGAAGTCGGAGCGGTATTCCTTGAGGACATGCTGCCTGAAACGGCTTACGTTAAATTAGCGTGGCTTTTGAAGAACGGAAAAAAAGATGTTCCTAAGCTTATGCTGCAAAATTACAACGGTGAGATATCAAAGAGGACTCTAAACGAATCGTTCCTATACTGACGTGATTACATGATACTCGGCTTCACTGGCTTGGCTCGGAGCGGCAAGGACGTCGCCGCTAAGTATGCAGTAGAAAAATACGGTTTTGAGCACTTGGATTTTGCTCGTGACGCGTTATTTCCTGAAGCCGATAAGAGAGGCGTTGAGCATGACAAGATTTCGCTTTCTGTTCTCGGGGATGAGCTGCGCGCCGAAGGAGGACGCGGGGTGCTCGCGAAAATAATCGCCGGAAAAATGAAGGAAGGCGTTAATTACGTCATAACAGGATTCCGGTCCCCGGAAGAAGTGGACTACATCCGCAACTCAACGGACGACGATTTCTTTCTCGTGGAAGTGTGCGCCGACAAGCTCACGCGCTTCGAGCGCAGGAATGAATCCGACCCGCAAAAAATGGAGGACTTCTTCGCGCGGGACACCCGCGATTTGCACAACAAAGGGCTTAGCGATGTCCTTAAGATGGCGGACTTCAAGGTAGAGAACGAAGGCACACTGGAAGAACTTTATAAGAGTGTTGACGAGCTAATGAAAAAGCTAGGCGTTGATTCTCATGGATTACAAAGCACTCGGGCTTAAGGTGGGCTTGGAATTCCACCAAAGGCTTGACACTCACAAGCTGTTCTGCAATTGCTTTACTGACGTTGAGGAAAACCCGAAAAGCAAAGTTATGAGAAAACTCCGTCCAACAACAGGCGAGCTTGGCGAAATAGACGCTGCCGCGATGCTTGAATACGTCCGAGGAAAGACGTTCGAGTATGAAACGTTCGAGCGCTCGTCTTGCCTTGTCGAGCTGGACGAGGAGCCCCCGCACACGATTAATCCCGCGGCTATGGACATCGCGCTCGAGATATCAGAGCTTCTTAACTGCAGCGTGCCTGATGAGATTCACGTTATGCGGAAGACGGTGATTGACGGCTCGAACACCAGCGGGTTCCAGCGCACGATGATTGTTGGCAACGACGGATTCCTTGAAACGCCTTACGGGCTTGTAGGGATAAGCGGTGTTTTTCTCGAGGAGGAAGCTTGCGGGATAGTCGGCGAGAAGGACGGCGTAAAGACGTACAGGCTCGACCGCCTCGGCATTCCTCTCGTGGAAATCGCCACAGGAATCATGGAGCTTGAGCCGAAGCAAGTCCAGGACGTTGCCCTGCGCCTCGGTAGGCTGCTGCGCGTAACCGGCAAAGTGAAGCGCGGGCTTGGCACAATCCGGCAGGATGTAAACATTTCTATAAAAGAAGGGGCGAGAGTCGAAATAAAAGGAGTCCAAGATGTCCGCATCCTCGACAAGATTATCGAGTACGAAGTTCAGCGGCAAGTTAACCTGCTTGACATCAAGGAAGAAATGCTAAAGAGAAAAATCAAGAAGCAAACGCGCGACATTCAGTCATTCACCAAGTTTTTCGAAAGCACCAAGTGCAAAATAATACGCGCTGGCATTGACAAAGGCCTGAAAGTTCACGGCATAGTATTAAACGGCTTCAAGGGCCTGCTCGGATGGGAGCTTTCTCCGGGGCGCCGTTTCGGCACGGAATTAGCAGGCATCGCTAAGACGTTCGGTCTGAAGGGGCTGATTCACACTGACGAGGACCTTGCGAAATACGGCATCGAGAAAGAAATCGCAGCGATTTTCGAAGAGCACAACCTGAAAGAAGACGACTCCCTGATAATCATGGTCGGCGAGCCTGTTCAAATGAAGAACGCGCTTGAAGAAATATCAAAACGCGTTAATTACGCGTTGACCGGCGTTCCTAACGAGACACGCCGTGCTTTGGATGACGGCAATACTGAATTTATGAGATACTTGGCAGGAGCCCACAGGATGTACCCGGAGACTGACGTACCGCCGGTCGTAATAACCAAGGAAAGGCTGGAGAAAATACGCGCTTCGCTGCCCGAGAAGCCTGAGGAAATATACGAGAAGCTCGTCAGACAGTATTCCCTGAGCGACGAGCTTGCCGATAAGCTTGTCACTTCCAAGAATCTCAAGTTGTTTTTTGAGCTAGCGAAAACCAAAGCCAGCCCGACGCTCATAGCTTCGACGCTCGAGGAAACGCTCGTCGAGTTGCGCCGCGGCGGTACGGACGTTTCAGGAATAACGCAGAATCAGCTTAAAGAATTGTTCTCGCTTGTCGCCTCAGGCAGGACTGCGAAAGAAGCCGTGCCATCGATTTTGAAGAAGCTGGCAGCGAACCCGAAGATGAAAGCGTCAGACGCACTTGAAGGATTCGAGGCGGTCGATGAAAGCGTTTTGAAGAAGTCGCTGGACGAAATAATCAAGAAAGACGAAACAGTGCTGTCTGACCCCCACCGCGCGTTCAATGTACTGATGGGCGAAATGATGAAAAAATACCGCGGCAAGGCGGACGGCGCGCTGATTGCAAAGATGGTGAAAGAGAGAACAGGCTAAACAGCCCCTAGCATTTCGCACGCCTTGCATACGCGCCCTGACGTGAGTTCGCCGCACTCAGGACAGCGATTGGGTTTTCCCACGTCTTTTTTCACGAAGTATTCGCGCAGGAACGGAAGCATGCGGTCAAAGCTGTGAACTATTCCCACTTTTACGCCGGGATGCTCTTCTTCCAACGCATTAAGCGCATTCCTAACCGAGTTGCGCAGGGCTTCATGCGCGTAAGGACATTTCGCTTCCGTGTACTCGATGCCGTTCAGCAGGCAGTATATCACGTTTTCTTTCTCGCTGCACTGCCTCAGCGGCTTGACTTTTTTCACGAACTTCTTGTCACTGACGACGCCGACGACAGGCCCGGAGCGAGCCAAACGAACTAGTTCAGAGCGGAACATGTTCATCATTATTGTCTGCGCTTCGTCGTCCATGTTGTGGCCGATGACGAGCTTGTCCGCGCGAATCGAACGAGCCGCCTTGTTAAGCAGCGTTCGTCTTAGCACTCCGCAGTAAGAGCAGGCAAAGCGCTTGGTTTTCATTATCTCGTCAAGGGTCTTCCCGTATTCCTTCTTGAAAGTGAACACGTGCAGCGGCACGCCGAGCCGTTTGCACAGCTTTTTCACGAAAGGAATCATTTTTCCGCGGTATTCCTTCGCTCCTTCGTCTATCAGTATCGCTTTGATGTTATAGCCGAGCTTGTGCAATAAGAATAATAAGGCCATCGAGTCTTTTCCGCCGCTCACGCCGACCGCGATTTTTTCTTTTTTGTTCATCATCTTGTACTTTGAGATTTCGCGGCGCACTCGCGTCTCGTAGTGCTCCAAAAAATGCTTACGGCAGTACGTCTTCGACGCGTAAGGCAGCTCGGCGACCGCTTTGCGGTCGCATTTAACACATTTCATTTTCATCCGCCGCCCACAGCGCAGTATAGCTTTATTTTGTCGCCGTTTTTCAACGGCTCGTCGCGCAGCACTATCTCGCCGTTTAGAGTCGCAACGAAGTCGTTGTTCCGTAGTTTCATCTTCTGAAATAGTTTTTCGATATTCGCGCCGTTAGCCAGAGTTACTGTTCTTTTGAAGTCGCGCGACTCAACCAGAACCCTCATAAGGCACCTTGGCTTACAGGAGCTTTTTTGCTTTTTCCAGGTCGTCGACTTCCACGCCCAGCACGGCTTTGTCTTTCTCGCGAGTTATGAGGTAAAGGCTGTTCACGTTGATGCGCGCGAACGCGAGCTTTGCCATTACTTTCGCGAGCTCCCCTGCTTTATCAGGTATCTTTATGATTAAGATGTCATCTGAACTCGCTTTAAATCCTGCTTGTTCTAATGCTTTTATCGTTGATTTCTCGTCTTCTGTAAGGAGCTTTATGAACCGGCCGCCGCCGCTTCCAAACAATGACGTGATGTTGATCCCGCGTTTTCCCAGCGCGTCACACACGCGGTACACTTCGCCGGGCTTGTTTTCAACGTTTATCGTTATCTGCTTCACTTGAAATTCCCCTCCATCCTTAAATATCAGGTTCGACATTATTATGGGCGCCGAGCATTAAAATAGTGTTGTTTTTCAGGAATGCGCCATGAAAGTAATAAAGAACACACAGTCGTTGTGCCCCGGTTGCGTTGAGAAAAAAAAGTTTGACTCGATGATAATAGACGCGTTCGTGTACGAGGACGGAGGGAAAGTTTGGATAAAAAAAACCTGCCCAGAGCACGGGGAGACGCGCGAGCTGTACTGGGGAGACTACGAGATGTACAAAAAAGCCCAGAAGTACCACGACGAGAAAGGCGTCAAGCTGGAAAACCCACAGATCAGCAAAAAAGCCCAAGAGATTATCTGTCCTTTGGAATGTGGTTTATGCTCTCGCCACAAATCGCATACTGCGCTCGCAAACATGGTAATTACTAACCGCTGCGACTTGTCGTGCTGGTATTGCTTCTTCTACCAGAAAAAAGGGGACCCTGTTTACCAGCCGACGCTCGCGGAGCTCGAGAAAATGTTGCGCGTGCTGCGCAATGAGAAGCCCGTGGGCTGCAACGCCATACAGCTGACGGGCGGCGAGCCGACAATCCGCGAGGACGTGGTTGAGGTCGTGCGGCTGTGCAAGCGCTTGGGTTTTGACCACGTGCAGTTCAACACGAACGCTATTAACATCTCCAAGAATCCAGAGCTTGCAAAGCGCCTTGTCAGCGAGGGAGCGAACGTGTTTTACGTGAGCTTCGACGGTATGACTCCTCAGAGTAACCCGAAGAACTACTGGGAGTTCCCGAAAGCGCTTGAGAACTTCCGCGCTGCAAAAGCGGGCGTGGTGCTCGTGCCTACGGTCATCAACGGAGTGAACGACGACCAGCTCGGGAACATTATCAGGTTCGCTGCCGGTAATATTGACGTCGTGCGGGCAGTAAACTTTCAGCCGGTATCTCTTGTTGGAATGATGCCGAAAGAAGAAAGAGAAAAACAAAGAATAACGATTCCAGACGTAGCTAAAAAAATAGAGGAGCAAACAGATGGGGAGATAACAGCTGACGACTTTTACTCAATACCATGCGCTTCAAGAATAACGGACTTCATAGAAGAGCTGCGCGGCGGTCCGCGCTATCGCCTTTCCTCACATTTTGCTTGCGGCGTTGGCACGTACGTGTTCAAGGACGGGGAAAAGCTCGTGCCGATTTCGCGTTTTGTTGACGTAGACGGATTCTTCGAGCGCATTGAAAAAGTTACAGAAGAGCTTAAGGCAGGGAAGAGCAAAACAATCGCCCAGGCGAAGTTAATATTGTCATTGAGAAAGTTGATTGACAGGAAAGCCAAGCCGAAAGAGCTGAAGTTCACGCGCATACTCATCGACGCGATAACGCGGGGCAGCTACGCGTCGCTCAGAGAATTCCATCACAAGTCGCTGTTCCTCGGCATGATGCACTTCATGGACCCTTACAACTATGACGTAGAACGCGTGGAGCGCTGCTGCATCCACTACTCTCTGCCTGACGGGCGCGTCATCCCGTTCTGCGCGTTCAACGTGATTCCTGACCTGTACAGGGACAAGGACCAGGCCAAGTACAGCGTCCATCCTGCCGAGTGGGAAGCGGCTACGGGACGCAAGCTTGAATGCGACAAGCACAAGAGGGTCATCCCCGAAGGAAAAGAGGCAGAGAAGATCCACTCTTTTTACGCGAAGTATATCAAGAGATAATTTCCGGATTTTCGTGACAAACATTTATATACGTCTCTGTTCAAAAATCTCTCCAGTGGATTGGGATGGCCAGAAGGAATTCGCAAACAATGCAGTAACGTCTTATTTAGCAAGAGCCATCTGAGAAAAAAAGGACGCCCGTGTTCTTTGAGCGCCGAGGAGATCAGCGCGGCATTGGAAATGAGGGAAAAAGGCAAAAGCATCCGCTTCATAGCGGACGAGGTCGGCACTTCTAGGATGAGCGTGTGGCGCTTGCTGAAGCATGAAAGTAATAAAAACGCGCCCGCATTAATAAGCAAGGAGCTGTTTTCATGAAAATTCTTTCCATTCACTCGGATTTTCTCGAGTTCGAGCCGAAGACAAAAGCGCTGAAGAGCGCCGAAGAAGCGGAGAAAGCGCGAAAGCGCGTGAACGAGTGCCTAGTTATTTTCACGAGCGTCGAGAAAGGCGACGACGAGGGCATCGTGGACGCGTACGTCAAAGAAGTCGAGTCCCTCTCTTCACAAGTGAAGGAAAAAAGAATCGTCCTGTATCCATGGGTTCACTTGTCCCAGAACCCAAGCGAGCCGGGCGCGGCGCTCGGCATTATGAAGGCCGCGGAAAAAAAGCTGAGAGATCTCGGCTACGAAGTGACGCGCGCGCCGTTCGGCTGGTACAAGGCTTTCATCATTTCGTGCAAGGGCCACCCTCTTTCAGAGCTATCGCGCTCGTTGTCGTCCGGCGGAGACACCCGCGAGGAAAAGAGGCACGAGCTGAAGAAAGACTTTTTCGTTATGGATACCGAAGGGAAGATATACGACGTCAATGACTACAAATTCAAGAAAGGCGAGGAAGAATTCAAGATTCTCGTGGAAAAAGAAGCGCTTAGGAAAGAAGCCCCGGCCAAAGGCGAGCCCGACTACATAAAGGCGATGAAAAAATTCGGGTTCGACTGGGAGCCGAAGTCAGACGCGGGCCACATGAGGTACGGGCCGCTCGCGACTTTCATGTTTGAATCAGTGGCGGAATACTGCCGCTCAGTAGTTAACGATATCGGCGTCCCTGTTTACGAAGTGAAAGGCACGCAGTTGTTCGACGTGAAAGACCCAGCGGTGGCCGAGCACGCGAAGTTGTTCGGCGACAGACTTTACTCAGTAAAAGTAGGCAACAAGGAATTCATAATGCGCTATGCTGCTTGCCACCAGCAGTTTTCAATGATTAAGGATTGGAACATTTCATACAAGAGCATTCCGTTCGGAGCGTTCGAAATAGCTGACTCGTACCGCTTGGAGCAGAGCGGAGAGATAGTGTTCGGCTTCAGAACAAGGAGATTTTTCATGCCTGACATGCATGTCTTCTGCGCCGGCATGGAAGAAGCGAAGAAAGAATTCATGAGGATACACAAGAGGATTTACGACGAGGCAGCGAAAGCAGGCCGCTCTTACTGGGACTTGTACAACCTCACCGAAGAATTCCTTAAGGAAAACAAGGAATGGATTCACGAGCTTGTAAAATACAAGAACAGACCGATACTAATAAGCACCGTCCCGCAGGGCGAGTTTTACTGGACAATAAACATAGAATACCACATCATCGACAAGGACAAGAAACCGCGCGAAATAGCCACTGTGCAGATGGACGTGGGCAACGCGAAGCGCTTCGGCATAAGCTTCGTGAGCAAAGAAAACAAAAAAATACACCCAATAATCCTGCACACGGCGGTCATCGGCGGAATAGAACGCTACATTTACATGCTTTTCGACACGGCTTTGCAGATGAAGAACCCGTCGCTCCCTCTTTGGATAACGCCGACGCAAGTCAGACTCATACCCGTTTCGGAAGACCAGCTCGGTTACTGCGAAAAGCTGTCCGAAAAATTTGAAGGAGTGCGAGTGGACATTGACGATACCAACGACACCCTCTCGAAAAAGATACGCAACGCCGAGACAGACTGGGTGCCATACATAGCGGTTGTCGGGAAGAAAGAAGTCGAATCGAGCAGGCTTTCCGTGCGCGTCAGGAACGAAGGCCAAAAAGAGTATTCAGTCGATGAGCTTGTTTCAGAAATACGCCGGAAAACAAAAGGCATGCCAAGCAAGCGCCTGCCGCTGCCGAAGCTCTTGTCAAAAAGACCCGTGTTCGCGTAACGCTTCACTTCTGGTTTTTTCTCAAGTACTCGTTAATCGTGTTCTTAGTGTACGGCGTGATGCGTATTCTCAGCGCTTCCTCGGGCTTCACCCAGATATGCGACGTGCCTTCCTCGTTTAATCTCACGTCCTGCGACACTGCCCGGCAAGAGTAGCGCATCGACAAAAAATGTCGTTTCTCGTAAAAGTCAGGGTCGAAAATCATTTCCTCGAAGCAAATCGGGCGAACGTCCACTACGTCCAAGTTAGTTTCTTCTTTGACCTCGCGCTTAACCGCATTTTCCAAGCGCTCGCCGTACTTCACGCGTCCCCCCGGCAGCGTGTAATAATCTTTCCATTTCGGCGACTTCATGAGGAATATTTTTCCCTCAGCGTTGACTATTAGAGCCGCGACGACCGGCTCGACGTGTTCGTCCATGCTGTTATTTTTGTCCGCCGTCGTATTTATATTCTATTATAATGTATTTTTACGTCATGAAACGCGCCGCCAACGAACGCTGCCAGGGCTCTTTAGAGTACCTCATAATCATAGCAGCAGTGCTCGTCGTCGCGGGGATGGTAGTGTACTTCATGTCGTCAGCCGCGGGCGGCGGCAAGTCTTCAGCCTTGTATTCGTCCTGCCAGAAAGCAGCAACAACGTGCTATTCGAAGCACGTTCTGAATCCCCTGGACCCATGCAATTTCTGCGCAGACCAGTGCAGCGACCCCACGGGCGGCGGCGAGATATTCACCGGCGTGATTGAATGCTGCAAAAAAGGTAACGCGTCCGGCATTTACGAGGGCTCGGCCGGCTGTTAGCGCATTATAGTGAAACTTATAAACCCCCGTTTCTTATTCTTCGTTATGCCCGGCTATCTCGACGACCTGATGGAAGAGTCGAAGACAGAAACTTCTGAGGAAAAAAAAGAGACAGAGAGGGAAATAGCGAAAGTTATTGAAAAAGCCAAGGCAGAGGAAGAGGCAGCGCCCGAAATGAAAGAAGCGGGCGAGATGGCCATCAAAGGCGCGAAATCGCAGATAGCTGCTTATGGGATTGTGAAAATTTACCGCGTTGAAGGCGAGCCGCTGCTCGTTTATTCTGTTCCTGTCATAAAGCCGGCGGGGCCTGAAAAAGCTATCTTAGCGACGATAAAAGAAGCCGCGACGCGGCTGATTACCGTCAACCCTGAGGAAATACGCGACACGATCCAGAGGAGGAATTTTTACTTCAGGCGCGTGAAAGAAATCATAGATAACTCGCCTGAGCTGGGGGTTCCCAGGTCAAAAGTCGACTTTTACTCTGACATGGTCGTCCGTGAAATGATAGGCTACGGGATTCTCGACGTCCTCACCCAGGACGACCAGCTCGAAGAAATCATGGTCATCGGCCCTGAAAAACCGGTTTACATTTTTCACCGCGAGTTCGGTATGATGAAGACGAACATTATGTTCGGCAATGACGTCGAGATACGCAACCTCGTTGACAGAATCGCGCGGCAGGTGAACAGGCGCGTTGACATGCAGAATCCTCTTCTGGACGCGCGATTGCCTGACGGCAGCAGGGTTAATGCCACCATAAAGCCCATATCATTGGGCGGCTCGACTCTCACGATAAGAAAGTTCAAAGAAGACCCGTTCTCGGTCGTTGACCTGATTGAAAACAACACGCTTTCAACGGACGTCGCGGCGTTCCTCTGGACGGCTGTCGACGGCATGGGAGCGAAGCCCGCAAACATGCTCATCTCAGGAGGCACAGGAAGCGGCAAAACAACGACGCTGAACGTCTTAGCGGCGTTCATTCCTGACAGGGAAAGGATAATAACTATTGAAGACACAGCGGAACTCAACCTGCCGCTGGAGCACTGGATCAGGTTTGAAACCCGCCCCCCCGGATTGGAGGGGACGGGAGAAATTACGATGGACGTCATCGTTAAGAACTCTTTGAGAATGAGGCCAGACCGCGTTATTGTCGGCGAAGTGCGGCACGCCGAGGCGTTCACGCTTTTCACAGCCATGAACACGGGCCATGACGGCTGCATGGGCACCGTGCACGCTAACTCGGCAGGCGAAACGCTGACGCGCGTGATGAACCCGCCGATGAACGTTCCTCCGATAATGATAGGGGCGCTTAATTTCATAATCGTGCAGTCGCGCATCCACGACCCGCGCAAGGGGACAATCCGACGCATCACTGAAATAGCCGAAGTGACAGGCGTCAGCGACGACAAGCCGCAGCTGCAGATTCTTTACTCATGGGACCCGGCTACCGACGCGCTGAAGGCCACGGGCGTGCCGTCCCTGTACGAGCAGGAGCTTTGCCGCTACACGGGCCTGTCGCGCGAGAAAATACAAGAGCAAATAGATAAAAGGAAGAAGTTCCTTGAAACGCTGATGAAGAAAGACGTCCGCAGGATGGGCGACGTCGTGAAAGAGTTCAAAAAGTTCAGGGCTGGCGAGAAATGAGCAGGTTCGGAAAACTCTCAAGCCTCCTCAAGAAAAAAGAGGAGAAAAAAGAAGAGAAAAAGCCAGCAGCAGTTGAAGCGCGCAAGGCTGCCGAGGCGCCCGCCGAAGAAATCGACAGGGAAGCGATTTCAAAAATCGTAGAGCGGATGAAGACCAAGTACGTCAAAGAAGGCGTTATGAAAAGCGAGGAAGAGGAAAAATCCCGCATCCGCATGCTGATAGCAGGAGAGCGCGAGAAAATAGGCGTAGAGGCGTCGACCAAAGAGCTGGCGCTTTACGAGAGCCCCATAGTGCGCATGCTCGGGAAATTCTACTTATTGCTTGAGTCCCCAATATCCATTTTCACGAGGTTCGCGCGCACGCGCATCGGACTGGCGTTGGAGCGCGACCTGCTCGCGTCAGGAATGCGCTACACCGCTGAGCAGTACTTGTCGCTGTGCTTCGCGGCGGGCCTGCTTGTGTTTTTAATCACCGCGGTGCTTGCGGGAGCGATGGTCGCGGCAGGCAGGCTTAGCATTCTTTACGCGGCGCTTGCTTCTGTAATCGTGCCTGCAGTGATAATGTTTGTGGCTCTCACTATGCCGAACGGCAAGGCGAAAAAAATAGGGGCTCGAATCGACAAGGAGCTACCTTTTGCGTTGCGGCACATGAGCATCGAAATCCGCGCGGGAGTCGGTATTTACAAGACGATGGACTCCATCGCGACGTCAGGGTACGGGCCGCTTAGCGACGGCTTCAAGTGGGTGCTCTCACAGATCGAGAAAGGCGTGCCGACTGAAGAAGCGCTTGAAGCCTGGGCTGAGAGGACGCGTTCCGAAGCAGTGAATCGCGTCGTGTCGCATCTTGTCCGGGCGCTGAGGACAGGAGGCAACCTGTCAGAAGTTATGGTCACCATTGCCGAGGACGTGTCGTTCGAGCGCCGCGCTAAAATAGCAGACTTTGCCGAGAAAATGAACTTGCTCGGCCTGTTCCTTATGATGTTCACGGTGGTATTTCCCGTTATGATAACGATATTAACGACCATCGCCAGCAGCCCGTCCATAAGCCAGTATTTGGGCTTGTTCTCTTTTTTCACACCAACGTTCCTGATGCTGGTTTATTTTATCATCGTTCCCGCGATGGTGGGCATATTCATTTATTACATTAGGTCTTCTGACCCAGGGTAATCCTTATGACTTTAGCGAGCATGATAAAAAACTACGAGGAAGCGGCGGAGTTCGCGGGAATGAAAATTCCTGCCAAGGTGCTCATACTGCTTTCGCTAGTCGGCGTGATGGCTTCAGTAGCACTCGCGTTCTTCATCGACCCAACGCTGTGCCTGCTCATCGCGTTGGTGGTCCTGGACGCGGGCATAGGCCTGCCGTTCTTCCTCGCGGAACGCAAAGTCGCGCAAATAGAAGAGCGCCTGCCCGACGTGCTGCACCACATGGGCACCACCCTCAAGACAGGCGGGACGATAGAAACCGCTTTAAAAGAAGTAGCCCGCGTGAACTACGGCCCCATAACCGCTGGTTTGAAGGAAATGCTCAGGGAAATGAACGAGGGCTCGACTTTCGAGGACTCGTTCTCGTCTTTCGCGGTCAAGTCCCGCTCGCAGCTGCTGCAGAAAGCCGCGGTAATCATAATAGCCGCTCGCCAGTCAGGAGGAGCGCTGCTTGAAACGCTGTCATCCATGGCAGAGGACTTCAGGGCAATGCACCGCCTGAACAGCGAGCGACGAACGAAAACATTCCTGCAGTTCTTGTTCATAATAGTCGCGGGAGTGCTCGTCGCTCCGTTCGTGTTCGGAATAGTCAAATCAGTCTTGTCAATACTGATATCAGTCGGCGGGGAAACGACTGCCGGAACCGCGGCAATAGTAGGCGAGTTTGATTTCCTGTTCAAAGTTTATCTCATACTCCAGTCCGCGCTCGCGCTCATCGGCGCGGTGCAAGTGCGCGAAGGCAGCATTTCAAAAGCGGTCGTTTACATACCTGTGGGCGCCATAGTCGCTTACGCGATTTACACTCTGCTCTCGGGCGCTTTCCTGTCGCTGATTGGCTTATGATAACGTTTTTAAACACAACATCGTTATTTTGTGATATAGGAGGTAACTCAAAATGAAAATGAAAGGACAAGGCTCTCTGGAATACCTGATAATCATAGCCGCTGTGCTAGCAATCGCGGCTATAGTTGTGCTATTCCTGACAGGAGCTTTCACAGGAGCAAGAGTGACAGGAGATGCTTCAAAATGCAAGACAGCCGCGTCGCAATGCGCCACAGAATTAGCGACAAGCACAGGCGCAACATGCAGTTACTGCGAAGGAGTATGCGAAGGAGTGGCATCTTCAAACACAAACTTGTATGCTGACGGCGAAGCTGCTTGCAAAGCAGGACAACCGCTCTATATAGTGACAGCATAAACCAAAACGGCTGCTTTTTAAGCAGCTTTTTCTTACTTTTATTTCGTTGATTTGCATGATTTACTTCGCGATAGCGCTGTTTTTCTTCATAATTGCGTCGTTTAATGACGCCAAAAAACACGAGGTGCCGCCGTCAATAACGCACTCGCTTCTCATAATTGGATTAGCGCTGCATTTCGCTGAATCAGTGCTTAACACAAATGCTGCGCCTATAGCGTGGTCTGCAGCGATGGTCTTATCATGCTTTGCGTTCTCGTATGCGTTATACCTATTAGGAGTGTGGGCTGGAGGCGACGTAAAGCTCTTCACATCCCTAGGTGCCATACTCCCTTATCACGGGAGCTTGTTTTATTTCCCGTTCGCGGCGCTTGCCGCATCATTAATAGCTGTTTTTCCCACGTTGTTTTTTTACGTGGCATACCGCCTAGCTAAAGTAAAGGGCTTCTTCAAAAAAACCAAAGGCATTTTCATGCTTGGCCTGAGAAGGTCCTTGTCAGCGCCTTTTGCGATCATGGCATCTTATTTCCTGGCTTCTTCAGCGGGCTTCCCGCCAGCTTCAATGCCTCTTTTTTTAGTGCTTTACTTTGCCGGAAAGCCAGGGCTAATTTTTTCGATGGGCGCGAGCGTTTTTTCTTTTTATTTGAACGCGCGGAATTTGTATCTTTTTTCTCAGGTTTTCGCTGCTAGCCTTGTGTTCTTCGTTTTAATGGCGTCTTACTCGGCAGCGAAGAAATACGTGCTTCGCGAGACGAAGCGCGTTTCGTCTTTGCGCGAAGGAGACATCCTCGCCAAGAATCTCGTGAAGAAAAACGGCGAGTTTGTTTTCGAAGAGCCCACGCTTTTCTCGATAACCGGCAAGAATATTGTGTTAAGCGCTTTGAACGCAGGAGGCCTGGAAAAGCGCGACATATCTCTGCTTAAAAAGCTGAAAATCCGCGAGGTAGAGCTCAAGAAGTCTGTGCCATTCGTTCCAGTGTTCACGCTCGGCTTGATAATCGCCTTCGTTCTGGAAATGCTTTTATATTAATCAAGGGTTATCTTTTTTTATGAAGCAATGCTTGAACGACAGGGCCCAGGTGTCCGTAGAGTATCTCATACTCGCGGGAGTGGGTCTCATAGTTGCAGTGCTCATCACTGCGCTGGCTTACAACATTTTCAGTATCAAGGACGGCATAAAGCAGTTAATCGAATCTTATCGCAGTGCTTTCATAATAACTAAATGATTGCAGTGAAAAACGCATGAATGACAGGGCCCAGGTGTCCGCGGAATACTTAGTGATAGCGGCGGCGCTCCTCCTGCTTGCCGTGGTGCTCGCCGCGCTGTCAGTAGGCGTGTTCACGGCCAAGGACTCGATGAAAGAGCAAGCAGGAATACTTGCCAAAGGGGTTTCGGAGATGGTGTCATGAAGCGTGCTCAAATAACAATCGAGTACCTTGTTGTTCTCGTCGTGATGATACTGCTCTTCACGTCAGTGTCGATGGACCTGACTGATTTCTCTTTGCAAAACGCTATGCAATCACAGACCGCTTCGTTGATAGCCGTTTCAGAGCACGCGCTTCTTTCTTCGGTTGAAGCGGTCAAGTACCAGGGCCCAGGGGCGGTGCGCTCGGTTTCCGTGCGCGCTCCTTCCGACTGCTCGTTCATCGTCGGAGAAAAAGAAGTTGCGGTCGACTGCCCAGCGACGTCGTTCTCGAAGAACTACACAGGCGTGAAATTCGCGGCCATAAGCGCGTCCGTTCCCGTGGCTTACGAGTGCCCGTCATGCCCAGGCGGCGAGATAAAAAAAGGTGAAACGCAGCTTGTCAGGGTCAAAAAATCTTAAAAAAAAATTAAAAGCGCAAGTGTCCTTTGAATTCATAATAATCCTGGCAGTCTTGCTCCTGCTTTGCTTCGCCATAATGAGCGATTTTTTTGAGGAATCAACTGACTCTTTCGTGCTCACGGCGGCAAGGCAAAGCGCGGAGCATTACGCGTCAGTAAAGCCGTTGTCGGACGCGAATTGCATCGGAATGAAAATGGACTCGTTCGGCTTTCAGAACGGCGTTATTAAGATCGCCTTCAACAAGTGCCCGCCGGCAGCGCCGGCGATAGCCGACGACGTTGAAAAAAGCCAGTGCAACGCAGTTCCCAACAGCGACTCGGCAATCAACTGCGGCTCAAAAACTTACCAGGTGGCAATTTCATGAAAGGGCTTTTCACTTTGGACGCGATCATAGCGATTCTGCTGCTGGTATTCGTTCTCCTGTGGGGCCAGTCGCTGGCTTCTTCAAACTTCGAGAAAGCGAACTCGTTCGGCATAAACTACGAGGCAAAAGCAGAAGCCGTACGCGTCAGCTCGCTGGCCAATACCTTCCTGTCCACGAAGCCCGGCGCGAACGACTATGTCTTTATAGCACCTTCTTTAACAGCAACAAAGCCTAAGGCATTCAACGACCCGTCGGCAAACTTTACTATAACCAAAACTCAACCGTCTGACGTTACGGTCATGCTGCAGTCCAGGTTCGGGACAGCAACAGCAAACAGCCCAGCCAACCAAAACACCAGCATTCAAGATATGAAGATTATTTACTCCGCGTGATTTTCATGAAAGGCCAAATATTCACTTTGGACGCTCTGCTTGCCATAGCTCTCGTGACAGCATTAATAGGGATGACTGCGCTTTGCTTCGAGCGAGTTTACTCTCAATCAGAATCGCTGAACTACTTAGAAATAGCGGCGATGGCCGACGACTGGAGCCAGATAGCGGTGCGCAACGTGCTGCTGGATGACAGTTATCAGAACGCATCGGTGCTGAAAACAGACATGAGCGCTCTCAAGGCCATGATGGACGCGTCAATAAAGTCGCCGTATTCTTACGAGGCGGTGCTTTCAACAGGCCAGTCTATAGGAGGCTCTTGCTCGGGAAAAGCTAACGTCGCGTCATCGGTCCGCCACGCGTTCATAGGCGGCACGTCGGCAATCGGAAACTTGACGGTGAAAATATGCGTTTAATCATGCTAGGAGCGAAAAAGAGAGGAGTGTTCTTCTCGATGGACGCGGCAGCGGCTCTCCTTGTGTCGATGGTGTTCGCCGCAAGCATTGTTGTCGTCATGTCGGCTTCAAACCAGCCGAGCGAAGACGCGGTCTCCTTAACGAGGCTGGCCAGGGACGTTTACGAGATAAAAAACATCAACCCCTCTGCAGTCATTCCAGGCGTGAGGACTGACTGCGCTGGCGAGAATAACGTGGCCGCCGAGAACGCGCTTAAGTACGACGCTGCTTCGAACAGCGTCCAAAGGTACGTGGTGATAGTATGCTGAAAGGATTAGTAATCACAGGCATTGCGCTGCTGATTTGCCTGATGCTCGCGGCCGCGCTGGCTTACACGATTCATTCGCATAAAATCACTGACTCGTCGGTAATAGACAGGATGGCAATAGACAGGACGAACAACCGGGCCGCCGACATTTTCAGGATAATCGACGCAGCGGCTTCTGACGCTAAAAGCGACGCAGGTTGCTCTGAAATAGACGCGCGCCTGACCAGCGTGCTTGATTCGGCCAAAGCAATGCTCTCGTCAGAAGGAATAACGATGACTTACACCAAGAGCGTCGTTTCTTGCTCTGTCAGCGTTAATTACACGCTGGACTCACTGGTCCTGCACAAGCAAGTCACGTTCTCCAAGGCATATTAACCATAACCAACCAATCTCGGTTGCAAAACGGCTTAATAGCTATTTTCTGAATAGCATCTCATGCAAAAAGCAGTTCAGCTTTTTTCTCTCGTGTTCGCTTTGATAGGAGTTTTTCTGGCGTATGCTTTCGCGCCTGACCAGCAGTACGAGCCGTTCGAAAAATGCGAAGGCCAAGTTAAAGCGCACGGCACCATAGTCAAAGCGTTCTTCTCGTCAAAAGGCAACTACGTTGGTGTGCTGAAAACGCGCGGCATCACTGCGATGGTGATTATTGACTACTCGTTCAGCAAAGGAGACAACGTCACCGTGTACGCCCGCGCTTCAAATTATTCCGGCCAGTGCTGGCTTTTCCCGGACAGCGTGGTACGAGATGATTGAAATCCTGCTTGGCGTCGTTACCGGATTCCTTATTGGGCTCGTTCCGGGCCTTCACGTCAACACGCTGCTTCCGGCGCTTTCCCCTGATTATTATTTCATAGTGCCTCTGTCGATAGCGTTCGTTTTCTCTTCATTCTTCCCGTCATTGCTGCTGGGTGTGCCCAATGCCGAGACGGCTCTGAGCGTCCTGCCGGGGCACAGGCTTGTCTTGAGAGGGCGCGCTATTACAGCCCTCCTTCTGTGCTTTTACTCTGCAATGATAGCCTCGGCGCTGTCGCTATTTTCGTTGCTAATCCTCTTTTCTGTGGTCAAGCCTCTTTTTTCTTCATTCAAGCCAATAGTTCCTTTCATCCTCGCTGCCGTAATCCTCTCGTTTGTTTTGAAGAACAAAAAAGCAGCAATCATCGTCGCGCTCTCGTCAGCGCTTGGGCTCGCTACGTTCAAGAACGAAGGCTTGCTAATGCCAATTCTCTCAGGGTTTTTCGCGCTAAGCACGCTTATGCTTTCTTTCGGAACATCAAAGCTCACCCCGCAGTCAGCGGAATTCAGCCCGAAAATCACGCCGATGCAGCTCGTGCGGGCGTCGCTGGCTGCGTCGCTGCTGAGCTGTTTTTTCTCGCTCGTTCCCGCCGTTTCATCGTCAATCGCGGCAACAGCAGGAACCGCGCTCGGCAAGATGAACGACGAAGAGTTCATGGCGTTCGTCTCGGCTACGAACACATCTTACATGATACTTTCTTTTTACACGATGAGCGTTCTCGGGATTTTCAGGAGCGGCTCGGCCGCGCTGCTGTCACAAGCGCCGCCGCCGAACGTCCTGCAAATCGCGGGCATAGTTCTTGTTTCGTCTTTCTTTGCAGGAATGCTTTGCATAGCGCTGGCGCCGGTTTTCACTCGCCTGTACAGGCGCGTAAATTACCGGCAATCGTGCGTCTTTTCAATCGCTTTCATAATTTCGCTGAATGCGCTGTTCACCGGATTTTACGGGTTATTGGTGCTGTTCGCCGCCAGCGCAGTAAGCGTTTCCACCCGCTTTTTAAACGTGGCGCGAGTTACCTGCATGAGCGCCCTCATGGCGCCGATAGTGCTCTTATGAAAATGACCGCAGACATGGCCGCGCGCTTGCTCGAGCTGTCGCGCTCAGCTTACCCGCGCGAAATCGCAGGCCTGCTTTTAGCGAAGAAAGGAGTGATAAACGACCTCGTCATACTCCCAGGAGATTACGAGACACAGCACGTTTACGTGAAAATGCACCTCCTCCCCATATACACGAACGCGGTTGGAACTTTCCACTCCCACCCTTCCAGAAGCAACCGCCCGTCCCGCGCTGACCTGGACTTTTTCAGCGAACTCGGACGCATTCACTTAATAGTTTCTTACCCGTATGAATTAAATTCAATAGCGTCGTACGACACATCGGGAAAACCTGCGCCATTAGAGCTGATTGAATGAAAACGCTTTTGATTGTTTTGGACGGAGCAGCAGGGACGGCGAAGCATTCCGAGCTTGCCGCCGCGAAAAAGCCGTTCCTCGACATGCTTGCGAAGCGCTCTAAAACAGGCATGACAAGCGTAGTGCCGGGAATCGCGCCGGAATCAGACAGCGCCGTATTGTCCCTTCTCGGCTACGACCCGTTCAAGTACTACACTGGGCGAGGCCCGCTTGAAGCCGAGGGCTTCGGGATAAAATTCAAACGCGGCATGCTGGCATTGCGTTGCAATTTCGCGTCGTCATCAGACGGCTCGCGCCTTATCGACCGCCGGGCAGGACGCTCGCTTACAACCGAAGAAGCGCACGAGCTCGAGCGCGTTATCAACGAAAAGGTCAAGCTCACGGACGCTTCTTTCTTTTTCCGTTCTACTGTCCAGCACCGCGCCGTGCTCATAATCAAAGCGAAACGCGCGCTTTCTCCGGACTTCACGAACACGGACCCCGCGTACGAGCGAGGCCCTAAAGGAATAGCCCGCGCGCTGCCGAAGTTCCCGATGAGAATAATGAAAGCGAGAGCGTTAACCACTCGGGCGAGGCGAAGCGCTGAACTCATCAACGAGTTCACGGAAAAAGCTTACGAAGCCCTCAAGGACTGCAGCGTGAATAAAAAAAGAAAAAAACGCGGCGAGCTCCCTGCGAATGTCGTGCTTTGCCGAGACGCCGGAAACGACGTGCCTGCGCTGTTCAGCATTTCCAAGAAATACAGGAAAAAATGGGCAATACTCGCAGACATGCCTCTTGAAGTCGGCATAGGAAAGCTGGCAGGAATGCATGTAATACCAATAAGTTTTCCGGCTTTCACGCAGGAAGATTTTGAGGAGCGCGTTAAGAAAACCCTTGCCGCCCTTAAGAAGTTCGACGCAGTTTACGTTCATATCAAGGGCCCGGACTTGTTCGGTCACGACGGGAACTTCCGCGGGAAAGTCCTCTCAATAGAGCAAATCGACCGTTACTTCATCGGTCCGCTGCTGCACCGCATCGACCTGCATAACACGGTAATCGCGGTGACATCAGATCACGCGACGCCCTCTCGGCTCGCGGCACACAGCAGCGACGCAGTTCCAACACTCATATTTTGCCGTCATTGGATGCCGTCGAACCGAGCGTTCAACGAGCGCGAGTGCTCTAAGGGCTTTAAAATCACTGGAAACGAATTAGTCCCGCTGCTGATGGAGCTGACTAGCTGACGTAATAGTATTTCCCGTTTTTTTTCTGCTCCTCGTCCATCTGCGAGCCAGGCTTGTTCATTCTCGGGCGTCCGCTGTCAGGGTCGCGGCGGAACGTTATTTTCATAGACGACAGGAAGTCGTTCATCCCGTCAGCCATGCTTTCAGGCTTCTTCGCGTGGCCGCGCTTCCCGGGTTCGCCTTCGAAGATCATCACCCTGTTGGAAACCAAGTCCTGGAAAAGGATGTCATGGTCAATGGTGAGCGTCGTCACTTCTTTTTTTTCAGTCATGCGCTTGATGATGTGGGACAAGCGGAAGCGCTGCTCTATGTCCAGGAACGCGCTCGGCTCGTCAAGCAGTATCACGTCGCATTTCTTTGAAAGCGCAGCAGCGATTGCTACGCGCTGGGCTTCCCCCCCTGACAGCTTGTCTAGTCTTTTTTCGGACAAGTCGGAAACTATGGGCTTTATCTCGGCTTCGAATAGGTCCTTGTCAAAATCGTTCTGTGAGTAAATATGTTCGCTTACCGTGATGCTGTCCTTGAAGTCGACGTACTGAGGCTTGTAAGAAACTTTCACAGTGAAATTCGGCTCGCCAGCGTCTGGCTTTTCAGAGCCTGCGAGCACTCTCATGAACGTCGATTTTCCTATCGCGTTAGGTCCGAGAATACCAATAACTTCGCCGCGGACAATCTCGCCGCCCTCGGCTTCCAGCGAGAAAGACCTGTATTTTTTCTCAAAAGGGCTGTACACGAGCTTTTGCTTTGATTTCCACGCGCCTCCCGGCGGGCGGACTTCGAAGCGAATGGAGTAATCGCGTATTCTCGTGTTCTCGGCTTTCAGAAAACCGTCTAGGAACTCGTTTATCCCCGCACGAGCTGCCCTGAGCGCAGACACTACGCCGTAAGCTCCGGGCTTCCCGTAAAGCACGTGCACGTAATCAGCCAAGTAATCCAGCACCGCAAGAT
>JAVYMF010000004.1:0-25060 GCA_038736665.1 archaeon
AGTCAGTCAAGGAAAGAAAACGGGACGTTCAAATCTTTGTACACAGTGAACATGAAAGACCCGTCAGATAGTTTGGGTATCACCGCGAAATTCAAGAGATTATGCCAAGCCGTTGATGTGCCGTGCAAAATAAAAATAGGTGAAAAGAACGGCGTTAAATACGCGTGGGTTTCGGCTTACTTCGGAGGATGGATGGACGTCGACGCGTATCAGAACGTGAAAGCAAAGCCTTCAGGTTACAACATAATTTACGAGGAGCCGAACAAGCGCGAAGTTATTTATGACCCTGAAAATCCGGAGCAAAGCATTTTGGCCGCGACGGCATTCGTGCGCGGCGTCGGAGCCTCTTATTTTTACGTTTACATAATAGCAATCCTTGTCGCTCTCGTGAGCGTTGTCGGGCTGCTACAATGGAAAGCCAGGCTCATAACCCCTTTGATAGAAAGAGGCCGCGGAACTACTGTTGTCAAGGAAAAAATAAACGGCCAGTATTCCATCATAAAGCAGCCTGTCCCAGACCGATTCCTCAATGAAGTGCTCCAGAAAATAATTGAAAGAAAAGGCGTCGTCGACGTAACCAGAATGTCCGAAGAAATGAAGTACTCCAAAGAACTTGTTTCCTTCGGCGTGAGCTACCTGCATGACTCGGGGTACATCAAAAAAACAGGCGAGATAGAAGAGAAGACCCCAATAATCATCGCTGAAAAAAAGCCCGCTGAAAAACTGCCTAAAAAGAAAATATTGCTGGTAATAGCATTAGTAGCAATTGCCCTGATAACAATTGTTCTCCTTTTGGAATGAGTTACTGCGGAACGCCGAGTTTTTTAGCTAGCTTCGCCGGGTTGTCCGAGTAATCAGTAACACTTTCCCTGATGCCATCATAGTCAAACACGCCCAGCTTGACAAGCTTTTCGAGAACTGCTTTTCTAAGCTCAAGCTCGTCTTTAAGGTCCGTTATCTTAAGGCCTGACAAAAAAGAAAGCCTTTCAAGGATGTTTGATGGGAGGGAAGTTCTTTCTATAACGTCTTTCTCGCGGTTGAACGAAAAAATATCGTTTAAAAGAACATGCTCGCCCATCACGCTGACCTCAGACAGCTGCACGACCCTCCTTATCAGCCCTTTTCTCGGCCAGTACATCCTGTGCTGCATAAGCACGAGGTCAAGCAAAGTGAACATCGAAGTCGGCACGCCCATCGGGGGGGACTGCAGGCGCAGGATTGTTTCGCGCGCAGAGTTCGCGTGAAGCGTGGAAAGTAAGCCCTGGTGCCCTATGTCCATCGCAGTGAACATGGTCGACGCCTCAGGGCCCCTGACTTCGCCGACAAGAATTCTGTCAGGTCGCATGCGAATGGCGTTCTTGAGCAAGTCGTCCAAGTCAAGCTTCTTCTGGAGAATGCCCGGCCTGGACTCGAGCTGCACCCAGTTCTCCCTGTTGAACAAGTTCAGCTCAAGCGTGTCCTCTATTGAAATGACCCTCTCCCTCTCTGGAATGAAAACAGTAAGCGCGTTCAAAGTCGTTGTTTTTCCGGAACCGGTCCCTCCTGCGATAAGCATGTTCATCGGCGACACGTGCATGCCATCAATGCACATCCAGAGAAACGCCGCGACCTCCGAAGATATTGTATTGTTCTTGATCATTTCAGTGATAGTAATCGGCCTCTTCCTGAACTTCCTTATCGTTATCGTCGGGCTGTGCGGCGAAGCTGGTGGCACAGTCGCGTTGATTCTGCTGCCGTCAGGAAGCCTCGCGTCAAGCAACGGGGAATCCTCGTTGATCTCCCGGAAAACAAAAGCAGACATCCTCTTGATTATAGCCTCCAGCTGCTCGTCATTCTCGAAGACAACGTTCGTCCTGCAGATGCCGTGCAATCGGTCGAAGACAAAAACAGGCTTGCCTGAGCCGTTAACCATAACCTCCTCAAGCTCGTCGTCCTCAGCCAAGTGAGACAAAAGGCTCAGCCCGAGTAGGTCGTTGATTATCGTGTGTATGACTTCCTCCTTATGCTGGACGTAAGGCGCAGTCTCCTTCAAAAAAGCCGAAACAATAGAGTACGCTTTAGGCTCGTCCTCAGGCGACAGCATCTTGCCTGAAAGAGGCCTTAGCATCTCCAGAAGAGCCGTAACACGCTCTGTGAACTTCTCGCGCTCCTTGTCCTTAAGAAAAAGAACCTGCAAATCGCTTGCTGTCGGCTTGGCGAGAGAAACCTTGCTAACAAGAGAAATAAGCTCTTTCTCGCGTGGCGTGAAACCGGGGTCCTTCAGCTCGTAATAAGGAAGAGGATAGTCCTCATACAAGCGGGCGTTCTTCCTTTCAACAATCAGCTCCATAAAGCTTATTTAACCGCCAAGTATATAAATTGCTTCATGGTTCAGGAGAATCTGCAGGAAAAAGTACTTAAAAAAATAAAGCCCACTCTAGAAGAAACGCGGGCAAAAAACGCGCTCGCCTCCTTTTTCATAAAGGAAATACAAAAAGAGGGCTATGAAGCAATGCTGGTCGGATCTCTTTCCCGCGGCACGTCGCTCGCCGACGAAGGAGACGCTGACATATTCGTTTTCTTCCCCCCCACAACCCCCCGCGAGGACCTTGAAAAAAAAGGCGTGGAGCTCGGCAAAAAAATTCTAAAGGCCTACGGACCAAGCACGCATTACGCAGAGCACCCTTACGTCAAGGCTGAAGTGGAAGGGATGAACGTCGAAATTGTTCCGTGCTACAAAATAAAAGACAAGCTCATTTCTGCCGTCGACCGCTCGCCGCTGCACAACGAGTACGTGAAGAAAAAAATGACTGAAAAGCAAAAAGACGAGGTCCTGCTGCTAAAAAAGTTTCTGAAAGCCAACGGCTTGTACGGGGCCGACCAGAAAACTAAGGGTTTCTCAGGATACCTGTGCGAGCTCCTCATAATTAATTACGGCACATTCGAAGCACTGCTGAAGGACGCCGCTGAAAAATGGAACAAGAAAATATTCATAGACATAGAGAAAATCGGCGCCATAGATCACTTCAAAGACGCGCTAATCGTGATAGACCCTGTGGACAAGGACAGGAACGTCGCTTCGGCTGTTTCTCGCGAAACGCTCAGCCTTTTCATAATGAAAGCGCGCGACTACATCGCAAGACCGTCGGAAGAATTCTTTTTCCCTAAGGAAAAGCGCCTGAACATAAAAGAAATGACGAAAGGCAGGAGAATGGTAATCGTATCGTTCGGCTGCCCTAACGCAGTGCCGGAAGTGCTCTGGTCACAGCTTGAAAAGCTGGCCAAGGACATCAAAGAAGCGCTTTACGCAAGCGAATTCGAAACGTACAAGTACGAATACTGGACTGACGAAAAAACGCGCTGCGCTATCGCGTTCGAGCTGAACACGAACGAGCTCGGAAAATACAAGCGCCACAAGGGGCCTGAAGTATGGGACGCTGAGCACTGTAAAGCATTCATTGAGAAGAACCCGATGTGGTGGGTGCAGCGCAGCGTCCTGTACGCCTGGAAAGAAAGGAAATTCAAAAAAGCGCATGAAGTTATCGAGGACTTTTTGGACAACAGCGAGCTCGTTCCGTCGCACTTCAAGAGCGTCGTGCGCAAAAGAAAAATTAGGTTCGCCGAAAAAGCCCACAAAGAGCCGGAGCTTATGAGCAGGTTCTTCAGCTGATTTTTTTCATAACCTCCTTCAGCTCTCGACCTCTGAATCGTGTAAGCCACGGGAACAAAGTAAACAATTCCAGCTCTTTTTCCACGTAATTATGCGGGATTTTCCTGTCGTACAACTCGTACTTCTCGGAAACCCTTGTTAAGGACGGATACACTGGCTTCTCGGAAGGCAGCAAAAACCCGTATCGGACTTTTCTCATCATTTTCGCGTCCGTGAATTCGTCGGCAAGAAATGCCGTGTTGCGCGGATTGAATCTGTATTCGTCGCTCTGCATCTCTTTAAGGTAATCGCGCACTGCTTTCCATTTTGGTTTGGTTTTCACGCCACGCATGAAAAAACGGTCGGATACAAGAGTGTCCAGGCCTTTCACTTTGCTTTTGAACGGGTTCTTTTCAGGAGAAAAAACCTCTTTCGAGCCCACGCCGCCGTCAAAACCCAACCGCCTCGCTAATTCTTTAGCGACGTAATCCGAAGAACGCGTGGCTAAGACAACCTTAATGCCGCGCTCATGCAGCTTTTGAAGGGCGCTGACCACTTCTATCCTGAGCTTGTTTTTGACTAGGCGGTCGATTATCTTGTCCCAATCAGCCTTCGTAAAGCCTCCTATGACAAGCAGCTCATGCCCTTTAAGCAAAGCCTGGTCGATGGAAAGCCTGCCTTCTTTTACGTCCTTCAGGAGGTTGTCGTGAATCCTGGTCCCTTCGCGCTTCCCGTAGACTTGTTTCAGGGCTTCTAAAGTGGTGCTCGAGTTAATCAGCGTCCCGTCAATGTCAACAACCATAGTGCGGATTCTCGGAAAAATCCTGTCCAAGCTCTTCCTGTACTTTTCGGCTTTGGCTCCTTTTTCCTCCATCAAGCGACTGACCAACTGGTTGCCTCGCCAGCGCTTGTGCGCTTTTGACAAGCCAAAAAAACCCGCCGAGTACAATATCTTCGCGCCTTCCTTAAGGTTAACGAAATACTTCCTCATAGTATAAACTATGAAAGTTCACGTATAAAAAAAGAATAAGCGCCCCCACGGAGATTTGAACTCCGGCCTCAGGCTCCGCAAGCCCGCATTCTATCCAAGCTATACTATGGGGGCAAAAAAACGCACGGTTTTATATACTGTTTCTCAACTAATATAAACGCTTGTTCTCGAAGGATTCTGAGACACAGGTCAAAAACAGGAGTGAAACAAATGCAGAAATGCTCTTCCTGCAAGAGAGAAGTCACTGACGACTACGTCAAATTCAAGTGCCCTAAATGCGGAAAATCGACAATAATCCGCTGCATGAAATGCCGCGACAACGTAATACCTTACGCGTGCGGCGAATGCGGATTCGAAGGACCGTAGAGTGGTTTGAAGGTGTCATTTATGGGAATGGCGATGGCCGTGTACAAAATATACCCTAAAGAAGGGCACGACATAAACGCGCTGTTCAACGAACTGCAAAAGCACCCTCGCGTGAAATCCCTGAAAAAAGAGCCCATAGCATTCGGCTTGGAACTAATCAAGATAGGCGTGCTTATGGACGACAAGAAAGACAAGCCCGAGGAAATCGAAGCAGACATACGCAGAATCGACGGCATCGGCGAGATGGAATGCGAGGACGTCACCCTAATATCTTGATTCAGCTATTTCTTTGATCGTTTTCCTGATGCGAATCCAGTGCGAGCCCTCCCAATACAATTTACCGCAAGAAGAGCAGACGTACTTGTCCATCAGCCTCCGTAATGCTCCATTGCATGCCGAGCACCGCGAGTCCTCTGGAAAAAGAACAGGAATGCCGAAATGGCCGACGACTTCTTTTAACTGTCCGACGTGCGCGCGGCTCCTGATTAAAAAAACGTTGTTCCCTTTGATGCTTTTGTCCTGCGTTAAAAAAACCCTTTTCTCAGCGCAGGCCCTCTCAAGCAGCTCAGCGTCAGACTCCTTCGTATCAGCTATTTCTGTGTCATAACCGAACATCCTAAGCCAGCGCCCGAGCCTCGCGAGCATGGCGTCGCACAAGAACTTCACAAGTAAAATAAAGCAGGAAAACCATAAAATAATAGATGATAACCAAGCTTGTTCTCGAAAACTGGCGCTCGCATGAAAAAACAGAATTCGAATTCGCGAAAGGAACGAACGTCCTCGTCGGAGCCATGGGCTCCGGAAAAACGTCTGCCATGGACGCCATATGCTTCGCGTTGTTCGGCACTTTTCCGCTGCTTCAGTCGAAGAAAGTGAAATTAGACGATATGATAATGAACAAACCGAAGCAGAAAAGCCACGCCAAAGTAACCCTTGAAATGACGCTCAACGGAGACAATTACAGGATAAAAAGGACAATCCCTCTCGGAAAACCGAGCACAGGCGAGCTTTGGAAAAACGAAGCCCTCGTAGAAGGCCCGCAGAACACCCGCACTACTGAAAAAATCTGCGACCTCCTGAAAATAGATTACGACCTTTTCTCACGCGCCGTTTACGCCGAGCAGAACAACATAGAATATTTCCTGGAAATACCGAAATTTCAGAGGAAGCAGAAAATAGACGAGCTGCTGAAAATATCAAAGTTTGAGAACGCGAGGAAAAACCTGGCGACGTTAATCGGGCGCATAAGCGACCGCGTCGAAGACCTTTCGAAACTAGCGGAAAGCGAAGCAGCTGTCAAAGAAATACCTGAAGTTGAAAAAGAGCTCGCGCAAAAGCTATCGAAGCAATCAGAAATCAGGGAAAAGCTGAAGAGCGCGGAAAACAGAAGGCAAAACGCGCAAACTAACTACGCGAAAATATCCTCGAAAAAAGCAAGATACGACGAACTGGACTCGCTCGCCAAGAAAAACGAGGGCATCGCGTCATCGCTGGCGAAAAGGATCGCCGAATACGGCGAAGTGCACGAGGAAGAAGAGTCTGTCAGAAAAAAACTTGCCGAGTTAGAAAAAACAATAGAAGAAACCAGAAAAAAACAAGCAGAAAAAGAAGCCCTTGAAAAAGCAAGGGAAAAAGCACTCGGGGCCATTGAAGAAAACGAGAGCCGAGTGAAAGAATACCGGGAAAAACTGTCAAATATATTCGTCCCTGAAAATATCGAAAAACTCAGGGAGGAAACCGAAAAGCATTTAGATTCAATAACACGCGAGCACGAATCACTTAAAGCCAAGTACGCTCTCATTGAGGAGCAGAAAAAAGAGCTCGACGGGCACGTTGACCTCAGTGGCTTGGAAAAATGCCCCACCTGCGAAACGAAGCTGACTCCTGAAAGCAAGAAGCATGTTATGGAAGAGAGAAAAAAGAAAAGAAATGCCCTGGAAGAAGAGCAGGAAAAAATAAAGTGCGTCGGAAAAGAACTCGAAGCCGAGCGGAAGAAAAAGCGCGAGTTGCTCGAAAAAATACGCGAGTCGATATCAAAACTGGAAGAGAAAAAGTGGCTAGAAGAAGCTCTCAGGAAAACTGAGTTGCAATTAATTGAGAGCAGGGAAGCTCTGAAATCCGCTGAGAAAAAACTCGAAAGCCTTGAAATCGACCGCACGCCAGAAAAACTGATCGAAGAAACCCACAAATACGAGAAAATAATCGAGTACTATAACTATAAAAAACAACTACTTGAAGCCGAAAAATACCTGCAAAAAGCGAAAAACGAGATGCTTTCCCTGGGCTACAACGCTGCTGAAGAAAAGAAACTCTACGAAGAGCTCGGCAAGGCCGAAACAGCATGCGCCCTCCTAAGGCAAGAATACGAAAGCACCGTAGAAATTATCGAAGAAAAGAAAAAAAGGCTGAACGAACTTCTGGACATCAGAAAAGAAGTCGAAAAAACGAAGCGCGAGTCAGAATACCTCAAAAAAACCAAGGAAAACTTTGAAGTGCTTGAAAACGTCCTGCGCAACGCGCAGGGAAAGCTAAGGCAGGAATTCATCGACACGACGAATGCAGCACTCACTGACGTCTGGCAGAGGATTTACCCATACGGCGATTACGAAGACCTGAAAATGAACGTCGACGAAGCCGGAGATTACACGCTTCAGCTGAAGACCAGATCAGGAAAATACGTCAACGTCGAAGGAATCACCAGCGGAGGGGAACGTAGCATCGCCGCGCTCGCACTGCGCATAGCCTTCTCGCTCGTACTAACGCAGAACCTCAGCTGGCTCGTGCTTGACGAGCCGACGCACAACCTCGACAAGACAGCCGTAAGCGAGCTGTCAGAAACTCTGAAGACGCACTTGCCGAGCATCGTAGACCAGATATTCATCATCACGCACGAGCCGCTGCTGGAAGACGCGGCGTCCGCTTACCTGTACAGGCTAGAACGCAGAAAAGAGATGGACGAGCCTACAAAAGTAGTGGTTGAAAAGAAGTTTTAAATCTCTTTTTCCTCTACTATCTTCGAAAGAATCCCAGCGACAATATTACGGCTTATCTTCGTAGGAAACATCTTCAGCTCGTCAAGCGCCTTCTTGTTCGCCTCATAGTCCTTCGAAAACTTGTTAGGGTACAACTCGAGCAACTCTTCTGCGCGCCGCCTAAGTATTTTGCTTCTTTGCTTTCCCAAATTTATCCCCTTATTTTGTTTCCGTGCACGTCAAAAACCTTCTCGGAACCGCCAGGCAGACGGCGAACAACAGAAATCGGTAGCACGCCTTCCTCGAGCTCTTTCTCGACAATATCTGAAAACCGGAAAATGCCCTTCGGAACTTTCACGAGAACAGGCGCCCCTGCCGAAAGCTGCAACGCTCGTGCCCCCACAATCCTTGCTTTTTCAAAACGAGTCAGCAAAAAACCAGCTCCTAAAAGCAGTGATTACTATTCTGAACGAACGGGTTTATAAATCCAACGCCAAGGCGTTAAAAGCGGCACCTGCGCAATAATAACCATGAAGTTCGTTAATGGTGAGCCGGCGTTAGTTATAGGCAAAAAACTCGTGATAGCAGACATCCACCTTGGGTTCGAAAAGCACGTGAAAGGACTTAATGTCGGAAGCCAGACAAAAAAAATATCGAACGACGTAATACGCCTCCTTAAAGAAAACCGCTGTAAAGAACTCATAATCCTCGGCGACATAAAGCATTCTGTCAGCATCCGTCCTGACTTGGAAGAAGTGAAAGCTTTTGTAGCCGACGTCAAAAAACACGCGAAAATAACGCTCGTCACTGGCAACCACGATGGCTCGCTGAAAAACTACCTGGACATACGCGTCGCGGACGGGCGCGGCTACCGTGACGGGAGGTATTACTTCATGCACGGACACGCGGCGCCAAAAAAAGAATGCACCGGATGCGTCGTCATTTCAAGCCACCTCCATCCCGTCATAGAGTTCAGGGACGACCTCGGCGGTCGCATCGTCGAAAAAGCGTGGGTAGTTGGAAAAAAGCTCGTTATAGTCCCTGCTTTCAACCCTCTTATGGGCGGAATTGACATACGCAAAAGCAATTTGAGTGCTTTAAAGAAAATGTTTAAGCGCGAGGCGCTGGGTATTTATTTGCTGGACGGGTTATACTTGTGCAACGTCAGCGACCTGCCGGAGTTGAAATAAGAATGAGCGGCTTAAAGCAAGTCATCGTAGTCAGAAAAGACCTCAAACTAACGCGCGGCAAGATGAGCGCCCAAGTCGCTCACGGCTCCCTTGAAGCGTACCGACTGGCGCGCGACATGAACCCTCAGCTCACGAAAGTGTGGCTCAGCGAAGGCGCAAAAAAAGTAGTTGTATACGCAGAAGACCAGGCCGAACTGATGGCTCTTATGAAAAAACTGCCTTCAAACATACCTTCCAAGCTAATAATCGACGCAGGGCTGACTCATTTGGAACCGGGAACAATGACCTGCCTCGGCATAGGCCCTTATTACGAAGACGAGCTTGACAAGTACACAGGCGAACTAAAGCTGGTTGATTAAAGTGAACAACTACAGGAAAGGATACGCGCTGGAGCACCGAACGAAACAATTGCTGGAGCGCAACGGCTGGCTGGCAGTGCGTTCGCCTGCTTCAAAATCGCCGATGGACATACTCGCGACGAAGGACGGCTCGACGGTGCTGATTCAGTGCAAAAAAACAACGACGTCAAATACTATGTACATAAACGGGCTGGAAGGCTTCGTGGAGCTCGCTAAGAAACACAAAGCCATGCCCCTGCTAGCCTACTCGTTTAGCGGCACTCCCGTGTACGCAAAAGTGGTGCGCGGCAGCAAAGTGGCAGTGAAAAGAATTGACAAGCACATAGAGCTTGAGAAGTTCCTGAAAATACGCGACATTGAAACCGATGATGGGATGATAGTGACAGGAGAATGATGAAATGACGTTCAGAAGAAGCATGAAAGTTTCGAAGCGAGACAAAAAAGACAAGTCTGCGCAGTCAAAAAAAGCAAAGCAAACCCCCTACATAGACATCATACTTGAAAAAACAGATGAAATTTACCCAACAAGCACGATAGAACAGGCTATGAAAACATTCCTTAAAACGCGCGTTCGGGCGCTGCCTGTCGTCGACCCCGGTCAGAAAATACTGCTCGGCGCGGTCTCTCCGAACGACATAATAAACTACTACTGCGGGGGAGAAAAGCACAAAATATTCCTGAAAAACAATGAAACGATGCAGTCGGCAGTGAACACGCCCGTAAGCATGATAATGAATGAGCGCCCTATCGCGTGCGACGAAAAAACAGACATAGAAAAAGCCCTAGAACTGCTAAAAGACACGAACACAGTCTTCGTCACGAGAGGGAAAAAAATCATCGGAAAAGTGGGTATTGAAACAGTAGTGCACGCGCTTCGCGGTGCAGAAATAAGCGCAAAAGTAAAGGACGTGATGATAAAAAACCCCGTAACAGCGACTCCTGGATACACCGTGAAGGACGCGTGCGAAATCCTCGTGCGCAATCACTTCGGAGAGCTGCCCGTAGTGCAAGAAGGCGAGCTCGCCGGCATAATCACGTATGCCGATCTAATGAAATACATTTCAGGACCGGCGCTCAAAAAAACCCATGAACAAGCAACAAGCGAGAGGATAAGCGTAATAATGACTATGGACGTCGTAACAGCCGACCCAGAAGAAAAACTGGAGAGCGCAATAAAAAAAATGGAAGAAACGGGATATCGCGCGCTTCCTGTGGTCGACAAAACTCTTGTCGGAATAATAACGCAGCGTGACATCGTCAGGAAAATAAAGCAGTGATTTCAATGAAAGCGAAAGATCTTGTAAGCGGCGAAGTGTACATAGTGAGCCCGAACGACACGATAGCGCATGTCAGAAACATGTTCATGAAGCACAAAATTACGCGCCTGCTCGTGCACGACGAAAAGCCCGTAGGCGTGATAACCCAGAAAGACCTGGTAAACGCCCTCTTCTCGGAGCGCTCGAACACTGACGCCATGCGGGTAAGCGACGCCATGACAAAAAAAGTGCTTTCAGTGGATGCCGAAGAACCGGTGACGCGTCTTGCAAGAACGATGGTTCTCGGAAAGGTTTCCGGGCTCGTCGTCCAAGAAAAGGGGAAAGTTATCGGCGAAGTAACGAAACGAGACCTGGTCAAATACTTCGCCGAAAAATACAGGGGAGAAGCCCAAGTGCGCGACGTGATGACAAAAGAAGTTAAAACAATATCTGAATCGCAGTCTGTTCTGCAGGCCGCCAAGCTGATGAAGAAATACGGGGTCGGCCGCCTGGTTGTCATGAACGGAAAAGAGATATCAGGCATAATCAGCGAAAGCGATGTGAGCATGTTTCAAGGAAAAACCAGGCCTACCATGGTCACCTTCGTGAGGAAAACCTTAACTGGACTCGCGAGGAGAAAAACGCGATCATATCCGGCCACTGTGGGCGAGATAATGAGAAAAAACGTTGTCACAGTGAAAGAAGATGCCGACGCCGCAGCAGCGGCGCGCCTGATGCTTGACAAGAAAATCGGCTCGCTGGTCGTCGTGAAAAACGGCTCCTTAAAAGGCATCGTTTCAAAGACGGACATCGTGAAGTGCCTGGCGATGAAGCCGACTGAGCAAGAAAGCGCGCCGGCGAGTTTATAAACCCCTCTTAATAGAATAATATTGGGTGCGAGGGTGAAAAGCGATGACTAATGATTCGCTTACAACACCGCACCTTACACCAATATTCATCTTTCACGAAAGCATCTGAAATTAGTATTCATCAGCTCATAACGCAACAGACGCCAATCAAGACCGCTAACCCAGCGCAGACCAACTGTTAACAGTGAGTAGCAGTGCTAATTTTTAGATTGCTTTAAATACAAGAGGATAGAATGCTCAGAGAAACAAGCAAAGGCACGGTGCTGGACGTTGAAATCCAGCCGAATTCAAAAAGCTTTGAAATAGGAAGCTATGACCCGTGGACAAAACGCCTCAGGATACACGTGAAAGAAAACCCTGTCAAAGGCAAGGCAAACCACGAGCTTTTAAGCGAACTTTCAAAGCTGCTCAACGCGAGCGTTGTCCTCGTGAAAGGCGAGAAAAGCACCAAAAAAACCCTGCTAATACACCAAAACAAAAGAGAAACAGAAAAGAGGCTGGGCTTATGACAAAACTTGACAAGTTCGACGAGCTCATGAAAGAGCTGTCCGAACAGCCCTGCCCTGTGATAGTGGAAGGCAAAAACGACAAAAAAGCCCTGGAGCAATTCAGCGTCACGAACATCGCGCTCGTTCACACAGGAACGCTGCAGAAACTGGCTGAAACAACAACAGCAAAAAAAGTCATAATAATGACTGATTACGACAGAAGAGGAGAGATCCTCAGAAAAAAACTGACAGAGCTGTTCAAAAATGAGGGAATAGCAGTTGACTCCGACTACCGCAGGAAAATAAGAGCGCTGACGGGAATGATTCACGTCGAAGAACTGCCCTCGAAATACGAAGAGCTCAGAAAAAGAGAATACGAAAAAAACAGGTGAAATCAAAATGGGAAAGACATACATAGACACAGTAAAATACGTGGTTCACGCTGACCTTGAAATAGACGGGATCGTGGAAAAACCGGACGTCGTAGGAGCTATATTCGGCCAAACTGAAGGGCTCTTAGGCGACGAACTTGACCTGCGCGAACTGCAGAAATCAGGAAGAATAGGAAGAATCGAAGTCAACATAAACACAAAAGCAGGAAAATCCGTGGGCGAAATCGTCCTGCCATCGTCCCTCGACAGGGTCGAAACAGCGATACTTTCCGCGGCCCTTGAAACCGTAGATAGAGTAGGACCGTGCGAAGCCAAAATCAAAGTAAAAACAATAGAAGACACCCGCACGATAAAACGAGACCAAGTAGTCAACCGCGCGAAATCGCTGCTCAAAGGAATGATGAGCGAAATCATGCCCGAACGCAAGGAAATCTCAGAACTGGTTCGCGAAGAAGTCAAATTAGCGGACGTTCAGCTATACGGCCCTGAAAAACTGGCCGCTGGACCGAACATCGACGATGCGGACCACATAATCGTCGTTGAAGGCCGGGCTGACGTACTAACAATGCTAAAAGCGGACATACGCAACGTCATATCCCTGCAAGGTAAAGTCGTACCGAAAACCATTATGGACCTGTCTCACAAAAAATCAATGACAGTTTTCGTCGACGGGGACAGAGGCGGAGACCTGATCATAAAACAACTGGCGGACTGCGCCGAAATAGACTTCGTCGCGAAAGCCCCTGACGGAAAAGAAGTCGAGGAGCTCACGAAAAAAGAGATAATCAAGTGCCTGCGCAACAAGCTGCCTTTCGAGCAGTTCATGACAAAAACGTTCAAGGAATACAAACCAGAAACCCGCGAAAGAACGTTCGAGCGCCCGCGCTTCGAAGAACGGCGCCCGCTATTCAAACGCCCCGAAGCAGCCCACGCAGAATCCGCCCAAGAAAACGCTGAAGAACAAAAAAAAGAGATCCCAGAGCAACAGAACCCTTACAGCGACAAGCTCAAAGAACTTGAGGGAACTCTACGCGGCGTTATAATAGATTTGGCTGGAAATATCCTATCTGAATCCGACGTGAAAGATCTGTCGAAAAACATGGAAAAAACCGAAGGCGCTGAAGCCGTTGTGTTCGATGGTATAATCACACAGCGCCTCGTGGACATAGCCAACAAAGCGAACATAAAAACTCTCGTCGGAGTCAAGTCCAGCCGCATAGACAACAAAGGCAACGTGAAAATATACACTAAATAAAAACATCGCGCTGTCTTATTGCGCGCATTGATGGTGACTCTCTATCAGCACCAGAGAAAACGGCGGGCTATGCCGGTGGACACAGCAGAATGCTGAACCGGCACCCGCTATCCATAGCGTGTCATTGGGCTCATGGTCCAGCGGTTAAGACGCCACCCTTACAACCCATTTAACGCTTCAATGCTGGAGGGTATGAAAGGTGGAGATCGCCAGTTCAAATCTGGCTGGGCCCACTTACGCCTGAAAAGAATTAAAATAACGATGCTACCTAATGAATACCATGCGCCGGTTGTCTAGGGGTTTATGATACGAGATTGCCATATTAGCCAAAAAGGCTGATGCAAAAATCTCGTGGCCCGGGTTCAATTCCCGGCCGGCGCATTCAACACACAAAGAAGGGATCATGGATGATTGACATAAAACTGCTTCGCGAAAAGCCAGAGCTGTTCAAACAAGACCTTGAAAAACGCAGGTCTGACTTTCCGATAAACGACCTTATCGAGAAAGACAAGCAGTGGAGGCAGAATCTTTACACATTAGAACAAAAAAAGTCGCAGAAAAACAAAGTATCAGCCGAAATATCAAAGACAAAGGACAAAGATAAAATCGCGGAGATGAAGAAACTAAGTGAAGAAATAAAAAAGCTCGAGGGAACAGTTGAAGAACAAAAGAAAGTCATAATATCAATGCTCATGAGAGCGCCTAATCTACTGCATGAAAGCGTTCCGTACGGCGAAAGCGACAAAGATAACGTGGTGGTGCGCACGTGGGGAAAGCCAATTGAGAAAAACTTCAAAATGAAACCGCACGGAGAATACCTTGAGGAAAACGGCTTCGCAGACTTCGAAAGGGCGACGAAAATATCCGGAGCCGGGTTCTGGTACTTAAAAGGAGACTTCGCGCTGCTGGACCTCTCTCTTATGAAATTTGCCGTCGACCATCTCACTAAAAAAGGATATACTCTTGTGGAGCCCCCTTTGATGATGAACCGAAAAGCATACGAAGGCGTTACAGACCTGAGCGACTTCGAGAAAGTAATGTACAAAATAGAAAGCGAAGACGAATACCTCATAGCGACGTCAGAGCACCCCATGGCGGCCATGTACATGGATGAAATAATACCCGAAGAAAACCTCCCTATCAAATTCGCCGGTATAAGCCCATGCTTCAGGAAAGAAATCGGCTCACATGGAGTGGACACAAAGGGTTTGTTCCGCGTACATCAATTCAACAAAATAGAGCAGTTCATATTCTGCGCGCCAGAAGACTCTTGGAAACTCCACGAAGAACTCGTGAAAAATGCCGAAGAAATATTTCAAGCCCTAGAACTCCCTTACCGCGTAATGAACGTTTGCACTGGTGATATCGGAACCGTAGCAGCGAAAAAATACGACATAGAAGTGTGGTCGCCTCGCGAAAAAAAATACTTCGAAGTAGTGTCCTGCTCGAACTGCACGGATTACCAAGCAAGGCGCCTTAACATCCGTGTCGGAAAACCCGGCGGTGAAAAAAGAATGCTTCACACGCTGAACTCCACGGCAATCGCGACCGGTCGAGCAATCCGCGCGATAATAGAAAACCACCAACAGGAAGACGGCACAATACTGATACCTAAAGATCTGCAGCCTTACTTCGGAAAAAACAAAATAACGACAAAAAAATAATCACGGGCCCATAGCTCAGTCACTCGTCAGCTGAAAAGGCTGACGGGCTGAAATGGTAGAGCACCTGACTCTTAATCAGGGAGTCGCGCGTTCGAATCGCGTTGGGCCCGCTTCAAACAGCAGACCTGCTGAATGCTGCACTTGCGATGAACCGCCACGTAACCGGTGCCGCTGCTCTGGAGCTCATAAGCGAAGCTTTTCGCAGGGGAAAAAATGCCTGAAAAAAACGATGAAAAAGACTCAATGCACTGGGCCGACAAGTTCGCGGAAGAAATAATAGCACGCAGGCCTGAAAAAAAAGAATACGTAGTAGAATCAGGAATAACTCCGTCGGGAATCGTGCATGCGGGAAACTTCCGCGAAATAATAACGCAAGACCTGGTTTTCAAAGCATTAAAAGAAAAAGGCGTCAAAGCGCGCTACCAGTATTTTTGGGACGACTACGACCGCTTCCGCAAGGTCCCCGCAGGCGTGCCTAAAGAATGGGAGCAGTATATAGGCCTGCCTGTCAACAAAACGCCGGACCCGGAAGGCTGCCATGCGTCATACGCAGAGCATTATGAGTCTCTCGTCATAGACGAGATGAAAATGCTCGGAATCAACGTTACGTTCAAATTCGCTTCAAAAGAATACGAAAAAGGCACATTCACAGAACTGATCAGGAAGGCGCTTGAAAACAAAGAAAAAATAAAAAAAATACTCGACAAGTTCAGAAAAGAAAGCCTAGAAGAAGACTGGTTCCCGGCGCGCGTTTACTGCGAGAAATGCGGTAAAGACACTACGCGCGGAAAATACGAAGGTGGCTACGTCGTCTCGTACGAGTGCGAATGCGGGCAAAAAGGTGAAGTAAACTTCAAGAAAAAACCGGCACTCGTGAAAATGCCGTGGCGCGTCGACTGGCCGGCAAGATGGACGTATTACGACGTGGACTTCGAGTCCTCCGGAAAAGAGCACCAAGCGTCCGGCGGAAGCGTTGACACTGGCGTACTGATATCAAAAGAAGTTTTCAACCATGACCCTCCGATACAGCCCATGTACGAGTTCGTGTACTTCAAAGGGCAGAAAGAAAAAATGAGCAAAAGCGTAGGCAACGTCGTTACAATAAAGGACTTGGCAGAAGTTTACGAGCCTGAAGTAATACGCTACCTGTATACTTCAAAAATAAACAAGTCGTTCGAAATAGCGTTCGACGCCGACCTCCTGAATGTTTATAATTACTTCGACGAAGCCCGCAAATCCCACTACGGAAAATCGGAGAAAAAAGACGAAGCAGAAGCTAGAAAATACGGGCTGTCAAGAATAACAAGAGAATACGTTGAACTGCCGCAGTTTTCGGTGTGCGTGAACGCCATTCAAATCGCTCTTGGTGACGTGAAAAAAGCCAAAGAAATACTCAGGAAAACAGGCCACCCTTACAAAGATGCTGACGAGAGGCTGCGTCTCGCGTGGACCTGGGTGAACAAGCACGCTCCGGAACAATATTGCTTCGTCGTGCAGGAAAAAATGCCTAATGTCAGCGTCGACAGGAAAGTTGCGGAAGTTCTCGGGCTCATAGCCAACGAAGTCGAGAAAGGCGCCGACGGAGAAGCTTTGCAACAGTTCATTTTCAACACTTGCAAAGAAAAAAACGTTCCCATGAAAGACGCGTTCTCAGCAGCATATCTGCTGTTCCTAAACAAAGAAAAAGGCCCCAAACTCGGGCCTTTCCTCGCGTCCTTAGACGCGACGTTTGCCGTCAACCGCCTTAGGATGATTGGATAACTTCAATAGCATGCGAGAGAGCATTAAGAGAGTTTCTAATATTCTCTCTTCGCCATGTAATCCGCAAATCCCCAGCAGAAGTCCTTGAGCTCCTGAGAGCAGTGCATCTTGTCTATCCACTTCTTAGACTCGTTGATATAATCATCGATTATTTTCTTAGAGTAGTCGTATGATCCTGTGTCCTTAATAATTTTCCTAACGCGCTCGATTTCTTCTTCCGACGGGTTATACTTGCCGACCATCGACATAAGGAACTTTTTCTGCTCAGGCGTGGCTTTCTCAAGGGCTTTTATCAGCACTATTGTGTGCTTTCCCTCACGCAGATCCGTTAAAACGGCTTTGCCGAGCTTTTCTTCTGAAGCGTAATAATCAAGCAAGTCGTCCTGCAGCTGGAACGCACGCCCGAGAGGAAAAGCATAGTTGTGTATTATCTTTCTCTCGGCTTCAGGAACGTTAGCAAGAGCCGCGCCCATAAGCATCGGCTTCTCTATCGTGTACTCGACAGTTTTCCGGTCTATGACGTTCAAGTGGTCCTGCTCAGTGACGGGCTTGCCTTTTCTCATACTGAACCAGATGTCAAGCAACTGACCTTTCCCAGTAGTTTCCGCGGTGTTGTTGTATATCCAGCAAGCTTCCAGTTTTCGCTCAGCCGGAAAATCAGCTTCAAGCAGGCATTCCACGCCGAAGTTGTTGAAAATGTCCCCGAGTACTATGGCCATGTCGCTGCCGAACTTCTTGGCTTTTTTGTCATTATTCTCTATTTTTTTCTTGTACCAGTCAGCGATCCACACGTGCGGCGTTGGCTTGTTCCTTCTGATGAGCGCCTCGTCCATCAGGTCATCGTGAGTCAACAAGTAACTTTGCATAAACTCCACGGAAGAAGAAGGCCTGATAATTTTCGTATCACTCAAATCCCCTGAATAGCCGCGATAAGTCATCGTAATGAGCGTGGAGCGAAGCCTCTTTCCCCCCCGAAGCGTGTAATCCTTCAAGACTTCAATTGCTTCGTTGACAAACTCGTCCCTATAGCCGAATTTTTTCTGCTTCTCAACAAAAAACTTTTCAATGTCCTCTTCAACGAGCTTCTTGTAATGCATTAGCTGTTCTTTAAAATCCATAAGCAACTCACCCGAAAAATACTTGTCATCGCTGATATAAAAAGGTTCTCACGACAATTCACGAAATAATTAGGTATGTGGCGATTTTTGTATTAAAATTAAGACAAAAACGAGAACAAAAAATTATAAACGCTTATATTCCTACTTTGAATAAAATACCTCATGCTGTTCAGAGACCTTCTAAAAACAACAGTTCCATCAAGACTAATCTTAGCGCTGGGGACATTCTTAGCAGGTATAATCGCCCTTGGAAACAATGATATTAAATCAATCGCTATAGCGGCTGCTTCTATTGCACTGGCGGACTTGGCTTCTAGTTCTCTGAACAGCGTTTATGACGTGGAAATAGACAAGATAAACAGACAGAACCGCCCGAAAACTGCAAAAAAAGACAAGAGCATTTTAGCTTTCATACTATCCCTAGCTACGCTCTCCTTGATCACAGCAACCCTAGCTAACTATTACCTTGTTGCCATTGTTCTAGCCAGACTCTTGTTTGAGTACATCTACTCAGTGCTCAGGATAAAAAAGATGTTCATCATAAACCATATTAGCGTTGGCGTTACCTACTGTATACTCCCCCTGCTGGCTGCATCTTCAATATCAGAAAACACCCTAATCCCAATATTTGCTTATTTCTTCGTGCTTTCCGTATTTATGACTCCCCTTAAAGACATCGATGACGTCGCTGGTGACAAAAAACACAATGTAAGAACCCTGCCGGTGGTCATTGGCATAAGAAAAGCGAGGTATGTAATTTTCACTGGTTCAATACTCCTAACTTTGCTTGCTTTATTAAGTGATGCTGATCTCTTGCTTTGGCCATCAATAGCATCAATAACAATACTTATAATCTTGTTCATCTTAAGCTTAATTGCAAAGGACAACAAGAAACAAGAGTCAATGCTTACAAAAATCTCAATGACCTCAGCCATACTAATAGAGATAATATTCGCGCTCGCAGTCGGTGGTATGATTGTCTGACATGATAGGAAAACTCATGCTGATGCGACAACTAAGGTTCGGTGACGGAAAAATAGATCTATTCAACCAGAACATCCTCATAACCCCCTCATTTTTAGTCACTGAACTAACTCATGAAATGAAAGACGAACCAACATTGTATGAGATAGGAAGGCGCACCGGGTTCGAATGGTTCAAAACAATGGTTAAAGACTTCAGACTCAAAGAGCAAGATATCGTTAAATGGGGCTTTACAAACTTGACGATGGGAGGGTGGGGCAAGTTCATAATCAAAGAAGTTCAAGTACTTGGAAAGCGGTCCCACACCATACTCGAGGAATCAACAATAGCCAAGGAGTACGTCAAAAAATACGGAAAATCAGACTTCCCTGTAGACAACTTCGTGCGCGGTCTGATGGCCGGCGGCGCTTGCATAATACACAACCATCCCACAATGGAAATGATAGAAACAAAATGCATGGCAATGGGCGAGCGATGCTGTGAAATAATAGCAAAACCCAGAGAAGAACTAGACCTAAAAAACCCATTCGTTGCAAAACAAATAGGTAAAAAAGCAGAACCGCTGAAGTTCCAATAATCAGCCGCGACTCGTTGACAGCGTTACTGAAAAACAAATAGTTTACGCCGCAAACAAATACTTCACCGAAGACAAGCAGTCTGGACAGTCATGAAGCCAGCGTAACTTGTTTATACCCCCCTTTCTCCAATAGTGCTGTATGGCAGTGAACATTCTCGGCGCCGGAGTGTCCGGTCTGTGCGCAGCAATACGTTTAGCTCAAAACGGCGAGAACGCCGTCGTGCACGAGCGGAACGCTGACGTGGGCATGCAGATGCAGGAGAACACGCAGGCTCTGCGCAATTATGAGGGGGAAAAAGACCTTCTGGAACAGTTCAAAGAATGGGGGCTCAAGTTAGGCCATTTCAAAGAAATACATCGGATTACAAAATACGCGCCGTCAGGACGCAATATCACCACTCACTCTGACGGAAAACGGCCCATTTTCCAAGTCATCAAACGAGGCCCTCACGAACACTCTTTAGACAGGCAATTGTTCTACCAAGCGCAAGATGAAGGCGTGAAATTTGATTTTAATTCTTCGGCAAAAGTACGCGACTGTGAAATAATCGCCACAGGCCCATTGTTCAAGAATGGAATAGTACATGGCGTGGAACTAAATGGTGTGAACTTAGACCAAGACCGCATCCACTTCTTTATGAACAACGATTTCGCACCGGGTGGATACATTTACATCATACCATACGGGACAGACTTATCCATATCATCAGTAATAGTTAACGTCGAAGCTAACGTAAAAGGAATGCTGTTCAACTTCATCGCAAAACACGAACTCATCGCCGACATGCTTGAAGGCGCGGAATTTGGCAATGAATTTGAAGGCTACGCTTACTACAACATCCCAGAAACAGCTGTCGTGAAAGGCCATTTGTTCACAGGAGGAGCAGCTGGATTCGTTGAAGCTGCACGCGGTTTCGGCGTGATTTATGCCATAAAATCCGGGTTGCACGCTGCAGACTCCATATTGAACCACGCCGATTATGACGCGCTTTGGAAAGCTGATTTCGGCAAAGAGCTCATGGACGGCTTCAAAAGGAGGGCTATGATGAGTCAAATGACCAACGCGGATTACGAAAAAATGGTGAAAGGCGGGGAAAAACTCGAAGCAGAAAAGTACAAAAAAATGCGCGCTGAAGAAATCGAAGCCATGAAAGTCAAATTCATGCACGTTCTGGAAAAATGGAGAAAAACGCACGACATAAGCCAGTTTGTTGACTAACGCAATGGGAAGTTCTCAGGGTGCTCGAGCTTAAGCTTGTGTTTTTTTCTGAAAAGCACACACATGACGTCGTCAGGCGCATCGAAACGACCGTGCATCGCGAAAGCGCGCTGGCGACAGCCACCGCCGCAACGCTTTTTTGCGGGGCATTTCTTGCACTCTCTTATGTTATCGACGGTAGCGCGGCGGATCTCTTTCATTATAGGGTGGTTTTGAAACACTTCGAAGATATCATCTTTTTTAATGTTGCCTAGTGACAGACCGAAAAAGTTTGTGCAAGGGGATATATCCCCATTTGGCTTAACAGATATCTTGCTAAATCCAACGCCACAAGCATTCTCTATTGGTGTCAGAAACTCGCATTTAGTGTTCTTTATTAACTCTCTATAATCTTCTTTTGTTGGACACAGGCTTTTGTTGGCTCTGCCCATAATCCCAAGGGTATTTAACCCAAAACAAATTCCATTTGCACTACACCAATAATTTAAAGAACTTATCTCCGAAATGTTTGCAGACATTACTGTCGCTACGACAGTTACTGGAAAACCCTCCTTTACAAGTTCCAGCACGTTCCTCCTTGTTTTTTCAAAAGAACCGTTCACGCCTCTGATCATATCGTGGGTTTGCGGGTAGTTGCTGTCAATACTTATTTGAAAGCATATGTCCCTGCCTAGGTCCTTCAGGTACCTTATTTGCTCGCTGGTCAGCAGGGTTCCATTCGTCATGATCTTTATGCTTAATCCTTTGGGTGTTTTTTTTATCACTTTCAAAAAATCATTGCGTGTAAATGGTTCCCCCCCTGTAAATGTAACCCTTTCAACGCCTCTTTTACTGATATTATTTAAGAAAAATAGCACTTCACTCATTGTTAGTTCGTTCGATGCCTTTAAATTAGAATCAGCCAAACAATGGATGCATTTTAGATTGCATTTGTTTGTGATTTCAATATAGACTTCCAAGAGCTCGGGGCCCATGCTATAATTTTATTTATTATGTAATTAAAAGCATCTACTACAGGTATAATCTTGCATTTACTCTATCGAACGCCTTGCCCCACTTGTAATACCTTTTTTTCCATTTTTTGTCAAAAATAGAGTTGTTTTTTTCCACCCTGTAAATTCTTAACTTTCTGCTTTTACAGAGAACAAGAGAGTCGAAGTTTTCATGGAAGAAACGCCCAAAAACATAAACCATTTTCATCTCCCTGGCCTTTTTTATAAAAAGATCCATCACTTTCCCGCCGATCCCCTTCTTTCGATAACCCTTCTTGATTATTATTGCTATTTCACCGCAATACTTGCCCTTGTCCTTGCCAGAACGAATTTTATTTTTCCTCATGTTAGCTGATAGTATTAACTCCCCTCTTAACCACCCTAAAAACTGCACGTACTTCCCTTTTTCTATCTCTCTCTGCCTGACTTTTATTCTTTCTATCAAATTGTTAATGTCTTTGTAATGAAGATCAGAACCAACATAATCATCAGATAGGCTATTGTATAATTCCATTATCTCCTTTGCATCTTCTGGGCATGGTATACTCAAAAGTATGCTACTACCTTCATCAAATGGAATCTCACCAATAATTTTGCCTGCAGGAACCCGCATAAAAGCGCACTGATTCTATTTGGGTAATACCTTTTTCTTTCCAAAAACTCTAAAATCTGGGCATTCCATCATTACAGACGTCGGCGGTGATACGCTGCATATTTTTAAGAATTCTATGGGCACGCCGTGCGCTTCAGCAAATTTAAGTGCTTCTGATTTGCTGCTGAAAACATTGAATGCTTTGCTTTTTTTTCCAAGTGCGCTTGAAATGGAGCTGGCTTCGCCGCTCATCTCAAACAAGTATGTTTTCATTTGCGTCCTGATTGCTAGATAAGCCACCATAACCACCTACCTCTTGAAAAACAACGGAAAAAGTAAATATAAACGTATTCCTTAAAAAATACGTTTTTAAACTAGCTGTTGCTTCATAACAGTTATGAAGCGAGCCCAGGGCAGTATGGAGTACTTGATAATAATCGCGGCAGTTATAGCCATAGCAGCGATAGTGGTGCTGTTCTTGTCAAGCGCCTTGCAGACTCAATCACAAGCAAGCACGATTGGGAAATGCAAACAAGCCGCATCGCAGTGCAAAACCGAGCTCTCGACCAGCACTGGCGCAAAATGCCCTTATTGTTATGAACAGTGTGTGAACAAAGAAAAAGAGGAGATCTTTCCAGGTGCTTACAATTTCTGCTTACTAGGGCAGCCGGAAAATATTTACGAAGGCAGTATTGACACGATTGAACCTAAAATATATTTCCTTGAGATAACTTCCGTGACATCAAACAGCGCTACTGTGACCTGGAACACAGACGAACCAGCAGACTCCTTCATAACTTACGCTGTTTGCTCGCTTGAGCCTATAGATCCACAGAACCCCGAGTGCACTAACCCCCACTTGATAGACGAGCTGAACAATGAAACTTACAGCGTTTCGGACCATGACCTGAAATTCAAGCACACCCTGACCATAACCGGACTGGAAAGCGGCACGACTTACTTTGTTATGGCAAAATCAACAGATGGGTCGCTTAACGTTGGGTACTCAAACGTGCTCGAGTTCACGACCTCTTAATTCACGCCACGGCTTTCATCATTTGTCGCGCTTGTTTCTTCGCTTCAAAGTAGTTGTCGCGGTGGCGCTCGACAAGCTTTTCCAGTATGAAATCAATTTTTTTCAGCTTGTATTTCTTAGGGCGGTCAAGAGAGCTCGAAACAAAACCGTTCATCTGAAGAGAAGCCAGCACCTCATAAACCTTCGTATAAGGAATCAACCCTTTCTGAGAAATTGTTAAAGCAGTCGCCTGCTTCTCAGCATGCAAAACTGCTAAAGCGCTTGACTGGTACTTAGGCAGGCCCAGCTTTTCGAAGTTCAAAACGCAATCCAAGAAAACCACCCGAGAATTAACTTTAATCCACGTTGTTTATATTCTTTTCGAATAAAAATCGTCAAAAAACGGAATTAACTAAACAAAGTTCATTTATAGAAAATTATTTATGTAAGTTATACATAATTAAACATAAAAATGCGTATGAAATTCAGAATAACCCTTACAACCTGCCCTGCCTTAAAATAATATTCAAGGAGTTGCTTTGCTGTGGACGAAATTGATGAAAAAATCATCGATGCAATGAAAAAAAAGAACCTTTGCACGCCGCGCGTTTCAGAAATCGCTAAAGAACTTGGTATGCCGACGTCAACCGTGCACACGAGATTAAAAAACCTTGAAAAAAAAGGAATAATAAAAAATTACGTCCCAATAATCGATTTAGAAAAAACCGGCCCATACATAGAAAGCTTTGTATTTTTAAAAGTATCCCCTGGCGTTTATTATAAAGAATACATTGAGAGAATCAAAAAACTTAACTTTGTTAAAGATATACACATACTAACTGGGGAGTGGGCCATAATCGTTAGGATAAGAGTCAAAAACTTTGATAATTATAATAATGCAATACAAAATCTTACTGTAGACAAAAACATAATGAGCTCTCAAGATATCATTTCAACAAAATGTATAAAAAAAGAAAACTAAATCTCTCGTTTGAATGTCTTCGGTGAGATGATATCCTCCATTTTTAAGGGTCTTACTTCGCTGTATATCATCGAAACTATCCTTGTATAATCATCCATACTTTTCGCTTTTACTTTACAAAGGAAGCCCCACTCTCCAACGAGGAAGTAAACATCCGTTATTTCTTTTATCTTAGAGAGGTTCTTACCAAACTCCTCTAAGTTAGTTCCAAGTGGAGCTTGCAACAATATAAAACTTATTATCTCAGAACCTGTTTTTCTATAGTCAACAACAGGGGTATAGCTTTCGATTACCCCTCTCACTTCAAGTCTTCTAAGCCTCCCGTGAATTGTAGCTATTGGTTTCTTCACTTTTTTGGCTATATACGTTGCATTCGGTGAAACTGCCCCA
>JAVYMF010000005.1:0-20951 GCA_038736665.1 archaeon
ATTATTTGTTGTACGTACTTCTTGCCGCTGTACTTCTTGTTCACCAGGTCCGCGACTTCCTTAGGTTTGACGCCGAAGTCTTCGAGTATTGAAGGAATTCGGCCCGCGTTCGGGAAAGGCATTTTCTTTTTTCCCGTAATCAGCTCCCCTGTGAAAACCATGTGGTCGAAAGGAAGAAGAGGCTCCAGCGTGTGCGAGAAAGGCGCGTGGCCGATGTCGTGAAGCATTCCGGTCGCTTGAACCAGGTTTTTCTCATCCTCGCTTAGGCCGAGGTGATCCGCGATTTCGCCGGCTATGAAAGAAACGCCCAGCGAGTGCTCTAACCTCGTGTTGTTGGCGCCGGGATAAACCAGTTTCGTAAGGCCAAGCTGACGTACCCAAGATAGCCTTTGCACTTCAGGGGTTTCTAAGAGTTTTTCCTGGAGAGGCGTTAACGTGATGTGCCCGTGCACGGGGTCGTTTATTGTTCGCGTTTCGCCGCGTTCCATGATGAAAAGTATATGCAAAGCCATTTAATAACATGACGCCATAATTACTTTCATGCCGAGAAAGTTCAGCCCTTGGAAAGTGGCCCAGTCCATGAATAAAGAGCATTATTACGCTTTGGACGCGAAAGCAAAGGAGTTCGCAAAAAAACACGGGATAGACACGGCGACGGCGCACACGGCCCTGCTTTACCTGCAGAAATACCCCACAGCCACCGCAAAGCGCGCCATTCTGGCTGCCGAAAGATTCTGGAAAACGCCCAAAATCCAAAAGTGATTCCGATGACTTTGCGGGAACGCGAATTCTTCAAGATTTACCAAGGCATATTCGACGAAGGCACCCTCAAAACACTGGCGATGCTCGCAAGAAAAAGATTCTTTGACAGCATTGATTTCCCTGTTTCCACGGGAAAAGAAGCAGACGTTTATCGCGCTTCCAAAGGGCCGGAATTCCTCGCAGTGAAGATTTACCGTATTGAAACATCCAACTTCAAGGCGATGCAGAATTATTTGACAGGGGACCGCCGGTTCGGAAGAGTTAAGGCGTCAAAGCGTGGCATCGTCGAGGCTTGGTGCCAAAAAGAATACCGAAACCTAAGAGAAGCTTTGGACGCTGGCGTTAACGTGCCTTACCCCATACACGCGGAAAAAAACATCCTGATTATGAGCTTTTTGGGCGACGCTCACGGCGCGCCCTTTCCTCTGCTGAAAAGTGTCCGCGTGAAGAACCCCTCGAAACTGATAAAAACGCTGGCTTCTTTCGTTAAAAAAATGTGGAAGCACGGCCTCGTCCACGGCGACCTCAACGAATTTAACGTGATGATGGACGGGGAGAAGCCGCTGCTTATAGACATCGGGCAGGCAATGAGCACGTCGCACCCGATAGCATTAGAGTTATTGGAGCGCGACCTTGCGAGCATCGCGAAGCTCGCGAAAAAATACAACGTAGCATTTGATTCCGAGAAAGAGCTGAAATCAATCGTCAAGAGGGATGCGCGTGAACGTTAAGGCTGTTTTGTTTGACGTTGACGGAACGCTTGTTGATTTGGACGTGGTAGTGAAAGCTATCCAGCACGTATGCGAAAAACGCGGGCTTCGCGTTTTGACCCGCGATGAGATTTACAGCAGAATCATCGGCTATCCCCTTGCTAAAGGTATACAGAGGGTTTTCCCGATGGATGACAGGCAAGCGAAAGAGTTTGACGGCGATTACATCGAATATTACAAGACACATCACACCGCGCATTTGCTGCCTCACGCGCGCGAGACGCTGCAAGCGCTGAAAGACAAGCGAATCAAGATAGGCATCATCACGACAAAAGGCAGGGATACAGCCATGGTCACTATTAAAAGCCTGAAAATACCGCATGACGTTATAATGACAGCGGACGACGTGAAGAATGTCAAGCCCTCGCCAGAGCCAGCGCTTAAAGCCATGAAAAAACTCGGGGTCAAGCCAGGCGAATGCGCGATGGTCGGGGACCACGTTTTTGACGTGCGCTCTGCTAAGGGCGCCGGCTGCGTTGCGGTCGGCGTGACTACTGGCGTGAGTTCGCGCGAGGCGTTGATTAAAGAAAAAGCGGACTATGTCTTTGAGGATTTGAAAAGAGTTCTGGAGCTGGTTGAATGAGGGAGTTCGCCACAATCATAAACATTCCCAAGGAGCGCATTGCCGTTCTAATAGGCCCGAGAGGCTCAACCAAAAAACGTCTTGAAAAAGAAGCAGGCGTCAAAATCAGCGTTGACTCCAAAACAGGCGAGGTTGAGATAACGCGCTCGTCCGACGCAGAAGACCAGCTAAAAGCAATCAGGGCCGAGGACGTCGTTAGGGCGATTGCGCGAGGATTTTCCCCGCAGAAAGCCTTTAAAGCCCTGCTTCCTGAGTATTACTTGGAAATAATTGATTTGACTGAGCACGTTTCTGACAGAAGTCTTGACAGGGTGCGCTCGCGTTTGATAGGGCGCGGCGGGAAGTCGCGTTCTTTCGTTTCGCGTATGACAGGAGCAGAAATGGTTATATACGGGAAAACCGTAAGCATATTGGGTGACGCTGAAAACGTTGATTTGGCTAAGCAGGCGGTCATGAAAATAATCCACGGCCTGCCTCACAGCGCTGTTTTTAGGTTCCTGGAAAGAAAAAAATTCAACTGAGTTAAAAAGACGTGGTTGGATGACCAACGACATTCACAAGGAGTTTCGAGAGTATTCAGTCGCTGAATTCTTCAAGAAGAACAGGCAAATGCTCGGCTACTCCGGCAAAATAAAGTCTCTCACGACAGCAGTGCACGAATACGTTACCAACGCGCTTGACGCTTCAGAAGAAGCAGGACTCTTGCCTGACATTTACGTTGAACTCAAAAGACTTGGGCCTGATTATTACAAGCTTATCGTGGAAGACAACGGCCCAGGCATAAGCAAGAAAATCCTTGCCAAAGCGTTCGGCAGCATGCTTACAGGGACGAAGTTCCACAGGTTCCAGCAGGCGCGCGGCCAGCAAGGGATAGGCGCTGCCGGCGTCATTATGTTCTCGCAGATCACCACAGGCAAGCCCACGAAAGTCATCTCGTCGCAAGGGGACGGCAAGATTTACGAGGTCGACCTGTCGATTGACGTAAAGTCAAACACGCCCAACACAGAAAACGAAAAAGAATACCCTGGCCAGATGCGCGGCGTCAGGCTGGAATCCGAATTCAAAGACGTGAAATACCAGAAAGGGGAGTACAGCGTGGACGAGTACTTGAGGCGAACCGCGCTTGCCAACCCCCACGCGAAAATCACTTACGTTGATCCGGACAACCTCACAACGGTTTACGACCGAGCGGTCAGCAAGCTTCCGAAACTGCCCAAGGCAACTTTGCCGCACCCGAAAGGAATCACTACTGACGACCTGATGGGTTACGCTTCAATCACCAAAGCCCGCAATGTTAGATCATTTTTACAGAACGATTTTTCCAGGATGAGCGCGCAGAAAGTAAAAGAAATCGAGGACCATGTCGTATTCGACATGAACAAGAGGCCGCAGGATCTCAAGTGGGAGGAAGCTGAGCAGATTGTAAAACAAATTGAAAAGATGTCATTCATCGCTCCCCCTACGGATGTCCTCATTCCGATAGGCGAGGAGAACCTTGAAAAAGCATTACTTAACGTAATAAAGCCAGAGTTCAAGACAGTCATCACCAGGCCGCCGACAGTTTACCGCGGCGGAGTTCCTTTCATCATTGAAGTTGCTCTGGCTTACGGGGGAAAAGCAGGCAAGCAAGTAGAAGGCGAGCAAAAAACCCCTGAAGGAGAGCAGGCCATGCAGATGGAAGTGATGCGCTTTTCTAACCGCGTCCCGCTTTTGTTCGACGCCGGCTCGTGCGCGATATCAAAAGCCGTGAACTCCATTGAATGGAAGAGATACAACATCAGGGAAGGAGAGCCGGTTGCAGTAATCGTTAATTTCACTTCCATTTACGTTCCTTACACGGGTGCGGGAAAAGAGTCGATCTCAGAAGACGAGGACATACTCAAGGAAATCCGGCTCGCTTTGATGGACGCGGCCAGGAAGCTCGGGACATACGTGTCAGGCCAGAGGCGCGCTTACGAGAAAGAGAGAAAGAAAAAAATACTCGAGATGTACGCGAAGCCCGTGGCCGAAGCCATTGCAAGCATCTCTGGAGAGGACGAGAAAAAAGTCGAGGCAAGGCTCAAGAAAATAATCGACGAGAAGTATGAGTTAATGGCAGAAGAAAGCCCTGACGAAGAGCCTGCTCCAGAGGAAGAGGAAAGCGTGGAAGAGGGAGAAGAATGACTTCAAGAACGATGACATCAGCTGAAATGCAGAAGGAAAGGCAAGAGAACGCTTCCAACAAAATAAAAGAGCTGGGAAAAAAAATAATCGCACAGATGAACGCAGGCGAGCCGCCTGAAATAGAACTGCCAATCCGCGGGGCTTCAAACGCTATTTACGACCCGAAGAAAAAAATGATTTTTCCCGGGGACAAAAAAACGAAGCGCAAGTACATGAACGTCGGGCACACGCGGAAGTTCATGCAGACAGTAATGGTCGCTGACGCCTGCAAGAAAGAACTGCTAGACAAGAGCAAGACAGGGACAATCAGAGACCTTTATTACAACATCCTGCGGACTTTGCCCGGAACGAAAATCCAGACAGTCGACAACCAGACGGAATCCAACGAAGCGAGCGTTGACCTGGAAGTTGCGCTTGGCCTGATGAGGGAAGACCTCAACCTGAAAGCCGACAAAAAAGGCTCCATAGTCGGCAACGTAATAATCGAGGACAGCGGCGACGAGATAGACTGGTCGAAGCTTGGTTCAGGGGGGTGGGCCATACCATCGATCACTGAAGACATCCAGTTCAAGAAAGTCAAAGCTGACTTCATACTTTACGTCGAGAAAAACGCCATATGGGAGCGCCTTAACGAAGACAAAGTTTGGAAGAAGCTCAACTGCATACTCATAGCGACGCAGGGGCAGGCGACGCGAGGCGCGCGTCGGCTCATCAACCGCATGAGCAACGAGTTGGACCTGCCTGTCTACGTTTTCACTGACGCTGACCCTTACGGGTGGTACATTTACTCAGTCATCAAGTACGGTTCGATGGCGCTCGCGCACACGAGCTCTAAACTAAGCACGCCGAACGCGAAATTCGTGGGTATGACAATAGAAGACATAGCTGAGCACGGCTTAGAGAAGCACACAATCAAGCTGAAGCCTCAGGACATTAAGCGCGCCAAGGAAATGATGTCTTACCCGTGGTTCCAGTCCAAAGAATGGCAGCGCGAGCTTAAACTGGCCGTAGAGAAAGGCTACAAGGCAGAACTGGAAGCCTTGTCAAAGCACGGCATAGAATACATCAGCGAAAGATATATTCCTCAAAAACTAAAGAAAAAAGAATTCCTTGACTGAAGAACTTAATTCCAGAGGGATGCGATTGAAATTCATAAACGCGAAGAACAAAAAAGACCTCCTCGAGCAGATAAACTCTCTTGACAGCGGGGATACTGAAGTGTACGTGTCCCTCCGCCCCACCATGGAAATAGCGCACAGAATCACCGAGCAGTGCCCTAACGCGCGCATAATAATGTGTCCGCAGAGCTTGTATCTGCAGGTCTCAAGAAAAGTCTTCAAGTACTTACAGTCGAAAGGCATCGAGATCAAGGCAGGCAATGTCAAAGTCGGCCGACCGATGAAGCACGACGCCGAAACAATAAAGCAGGTTATCAGCCAGCGCGCTGCGGGAAAGTCGGCGAAACAAATTTCCAAAGAATTCGACGTGCCCCTGCGCACTGTCTACTTTTACTTGAAAAACGGCTTAACAGAAGAATGAACCTTTAAAACTTCCTGTATTCAGACTTAATACTTGAACTTTTTCGTCTTGTTTATAAATAAAAATTGCGTTATCAGCAACTCTGGAAAAAAAGTTAAAAGCCGTGAAAGCACGGCCGCATTTTTTAAGGGTGACGCAAAGATGGACGGAAAAGTAAAGGTTACGTCAGCGTTTATGCTGGTGATACTGCTTTTAGGCACAGGAACTGTCGTTTACAGTGCCCTTGAAAAATGGAACTATGTCGACGCGCTTTACTTCTCGACAACGACGCTCGCAACAGTGGATTCCGGGAACCTGCAGCCAACGACGCAGACGTCCAAGCTTTTCACGATTTTTTACATAATCGCAGGGCTTTCTGTGGGGCTGCTGGCGCTGACCGCAATAGCCAACTACATTTTCGAAAACAAGTACGCGCCGATCTACGAAAGCACCAAAGTAGCAATAAAGGAAGGAATTATCGAGAGAATGCGCAGAAGGAGATGCCGGCTCTAGCGCAACCCGCCCAGTTTTCGCCTTAATGCACCAAGCATTTCAGGGCGAACTAATGGATTTTTTTCGTCAGCGACGAGAGAGAACGTTTTATCGTCCACGAGGCTCACGAGATTGACGCCGGCGTCCTCGCACGCTTTTTTCAGCGCGGCGAACGTGTCGCTGGAAGGCTTCAAATAAGAATAATAGCGCTTGTACTTGTGCGTCTCAAGGTATTTTTTTATCCTTTCGCCTACGACTTTGCGGTACTCAGCGCGGATTTCGTCCGTTTCCTCCCACTCCGGCCAGTCGTACGCGTTGAAAGGATAATAGTCCTCGTACTCGAAAGGCACGACGCCAGGCGTAGACAGTACGACTAAATGCGTTTTATTCAAGAAACCCGGAAAATCGCACAGCACGCCGCTGATTTTCTTGTGAGTGTTGGACCGCGAGTACGGCTTCTGGAAGGAGCACTGGAGAAACAAAACGTTTTCTTTCCCTTTCGGCACTTCATAAAATCTCTGAAAGAAATCCTGCCAAACGCGGAAATAAGGGTGATTAAGCACTTCGGACGTCGCGCCGGCTATTTTCTCTTTTTTCTCCGGCGGGAACTTCGGCACGAACATGTAATTCTGCGAATCTGTTTCTATCATTTTGTCTTTTGAATATTTTTTCACTGCTTTTTCGAATTCGGCCGTAGACATTGGCGACCATTTTCCGGAAATCCAGTCGTCAAACAGCCGCGATTTTGAGTGCGGGAAAGTGTTTATGAGCACTATTGAGTCAGAATGGCGTTTTGCGAACGCGACGCTTTTGTCCAGAAGCTCCGCTGAGCTGAAAGGCATGTTCACCATTAAATACGTGCGGACTGAAGCGTTGTTCTTGTGCAGGAGGGCAGCGGCTTTCTCAAAATCTTCTACAGTGAACCCCTTGTTGTACTTTTTCAGAACGCCGTTGTCTGCGCATTCAAGTCCTATGCCCACAGTGAGCTTTAATCCATTGAAATCGCTGATGCTTTCCTGCGTCACGAACTCCGGGCGAGACTCAATTACGAGTTCCTTGACGCCATTGCTTATGAGGTGCTTGGCGAACCATCTGCGGAAAGTTCTTGGGAACTGCGCGTCGTCAAAGAACGAGCCCGAAGCGAACACCTTCAAGCGCTCGACACCAGCAAGTTCAAGCGCTTCTACTTTGCGCTTCGCCTCTTCCTCGTTTACAGGCGCTTCTAGTTTGCCCCAACCGCAGGCGAAGCACTTGCCCCATGAGCAGCGCCCGGAGGACAGAATAAGCGTTTTCTCCATCGTTCATCTCTTCTTGGCTATGATGTCCGTGATTTTCCTGGTTATTTCGCTGCCGTCGGTTCGCGTATTATCTCACTGATGCTTTTTCCTTCCTCTATTTTTTTCAGGAAGAACTGTTTGAGCAAGTTTCCTGCTTTCTCGCGCACGGCGACCTGCTTTGAATCGGGAAAATTCGCAGCCACAAGGTCAAGCACCTGCATCCTGAACGCGTTTAATTTACGTTGATTCGTTTCCCTGTTCATCTTGCTTTCAAGCGTTTCTTTTTCGCCGGCAGTGAAGCGCTTTTCCTGCGCTTTTATCAGAGCGTCCATTTCCGCTTCGGAGTACATACCCGGCTTGACGCGCGTTGACAGGAGATTTTTCCTAGTTTTTTGCCCAACAGGACCGGGAGTTTCCCTGAGCTTCTTGTTTTGTTTTCTTCTCACGAGTTCGTTAGGATTCATAAAAATAATTAAGAAAGAAGCGTTATAAAAGCCTTTTACCGGCGGTTACGATAGGGCTATTAGCAGGGCGCCTGAAACCATTGCGGCGGACCCGAAAACCCTCTGCTTCAGCTCGCCTTTTTCCCCGAGCAACACTGCGCCGAGCGCGACGCTCAGGAAAGTTGACATTCTCGTGATTGTGAAGACAAGCCCCAGGTCCGCGAGCTTGTAAGCGCTCAGCTCGAAGAAATAAGAAGACATCACGAAAAAAGAGCTGAGCAGAATCAAGCGCTTGCTGCCTTTCAGCGACGATACAGATTCCTTCCTTTTCATTACGAGGGGGAGCATCATCACCCCCGGGGCGAAGAAAAGCAGGAACCCGTAAAAGTTCACTGGGAAGAATGCCATCGCTTTCTTGTCTACGACCGCTACGAAGGAATACAGCAGCGCTGTCAATAAGGTCAGTTGCACGCCCTTGTCAGACAGCTTTCCGAACGCTTTTCCGCCGCGCCACGTCAGTGCCGTGGCGCCCAAGAACACGAGCAAGACGCCGCCCGCCCTTCCAAGCGTGAACGCTTCTGAAAGCAGGAAGACACCCAGCAAAAAAGTTATCAGCACGCGCGTGTTTCCAAGCGGCTCGCGCAGCGTGACTTCAGTGTGCTTATATGACGAAAAGCCTATGAGGTTTATGGCGAACCACAGGAAAACAGCCGAGCACGCCAGCGCCCACGCCCAAGCGTTATTCGTGAGGCTGAACCCGTCGGTGATCATTCCCGGAACGAAGAACAGCGACGCAGCCAGCGTGAATACGAAAGAAGAGGGGATGATCCCCACATTTTCCTTCCTCAGCGCCGCCCTCGTGGTTATGCTTCCCAAGCTCTTCAAAAAAGCCGAAGCAAGGCTATAAGCCAGCCAAAGCATTAAAATCCCTTGCAAGCGCGCTAAGCAGCGTCATTTTTTCCTCATCACCCTGAGGTTGACGCGCTTTTTAAGCTCGTACTCAAGATTTGGGTCGCTGATTATCCTCTTGAAAGAGTAGCCCTCTTTTTCCATTTCTTTGAGAACGATTCCTATGGCACCGAAAACAGCCCTTGTTGATGGCGGCTTGGCGTTTGTGCGCGTGTTTTTCTTTATTTCTTCGTAAAAATTGTGCCTCCAGTAAATAATTTCAGGGTCGTTTGTTTTGATTGACGCCGCGTCCGTGCCGGCCAACGCCGAGCCAAACGAGCCGCGGTTTTCAATAATCCTGCTCATCATTCTGTCCGTTATCTCTTTTTTCGCGAGCTTCTCTATGAGGCTCACAGCGTAGTCCTCGGACTTGTGTATCGCTGAAGCAGGAACGCCGTGCTTGTAATTAGCTTCATCCATTTTTTCGAGGATTATCCTTTCCATCTCTTTCCTTCCGACGAATGGCACGGCGCCGGAAGTTTTCCTAATTCTCTTCAGTATGCTATCTTTTACTTGGAAAAGAGACTTCTTTTCACGAGCCCTTGTGCGGAATATGCCAGTCACGGCTTTTCTTTCAGCTGCCGACATGAAAATAATTTAGAATAAGAGCTTTATTTAAGCTTCTCATACAGCTCCCGCAGCTCGCTCACTTCAAGCGAGTCCACCTTGCGCTCGTCGTCCACGTTTTTTCCGACGCCCAATTTAACGGCGTTGCTCACGTTCTTGTTCTTGTACCTGAAGACTTCCCGGATGAACGCGTCGAATCCGGGGTCGCGTTTCACGCTTTTTTTCTTCTTCAAGGAAATGACCACGGAGTCGACTTTCGGCTGAGGGTAAAACAACGAGCGCGGGATTACTTCTTTCATCTCCACGTCGAAGTAATACTGGGCCATCACTGACAGGCGGCCGTACTCGTGCTCGCAAGGCTGAGCGAGCATTTTCTCGCCGAACTCTTTCTGGAAAAAAAGTACAGCAACGTCAAAATCATAGTCCAAAAGCTTGAAGGTTATCGGCGCGGAAGCAGAGTAAGGTATTGCGGATACCACTTTGTTGAAATTCGGAAATGTTACTTTTAATGCGTCACCCATTATCAGCTCGAAATTGCTGAACTCTTTCATTTCCTCGCGAAGTAACCGTTCAAGGCGCTTGTCGTATTCTATAGCGATTACTTTTCCTGCCTTGCGAGCGAGCTCGCGCGTTATGAACGCCAGCCCCGGGCCTATCTCGAGCACCGCATCGTCTTTCGTGACGTCGGCGTAGCGGATGGCGCGCTCTATCACGCCCTCGTTTATTATGAAATACTGGTCCAGGACGGGGCTGGCGCGGAATCCGTATTTCACGTACAGCTCGGAAACTCTTTCTTTAAGGCCTATTTCCAGCACCCCTGGGCGTTGATTTGACGAACAAAAAATACTTGGCGTCCCCCTGGAGCTCCTGCATTATGCGCTCGGCTATCACGCGCTTCGGATCAGGCATCAACTTTATCCGCGCCATGATGTCGGCGTACGACTCGAAAGGTTTTTTCTCGCGCTCTTCGAGAATCGCGGTCATGTGTTTCTTGCCGATGTTCGGAAGCAGTTCGAGCGAGTGCTGGCGCAGCGTGATGGCGCCTGACTTATTGAAAAAATTAACGAACTCTGGCTCGTGCTCGGCGACCACTTTGTCGACGAACGCTTTAAGCTCATTGCGCGCTGTCGCGGTGAGCTTCGAGAAATCAAGCCGGCCCTTGATGTACTGCACTTGCTCTCGTTTGTCCGGCCCGATGTACACGCGGTCGTTCAGCGATATTTTCGCTTCAGGCCTCGGAACCAGCTCGAGCAGTGCGAAGTATCGTTCGCCTATCGCCTGGACAGTCGGCTCTTTCTTGAAAGAGCCCGCGTACCCTTGGGGCAAGTAATCCAGCACAATGGCGTAATCTTCTCTCATAAAAAAGCACCCTGCTTTTACAGGGACTTGACCAATTCGAGTATCTTGTTGATGTGGTCCTCTTTCAAGTCGAAGCGCGTCTTTTCGAAAATAAGCTTTACTTCTTCTCGCGTTTCCGGAGCGACGTTTATTATCCTTGCAATCGTGGCATCATCGATGCCCAAAAGCTGAAGTTCAGTGGTTACCCTGCTGATGTCTTTTTCTTTGCCGCGGGCGAACTCTTTTGCGTAGTCAAGGCTGACTTTCTGCTCGAACGTCAGTTCGCCTTCTTTCTTCCGCTCCGAGAGGATTTCCTTCACAGCCCAGAGCGTCGCGGGCTTGCATTCAATCACTCCTTTTCTTTCCATTGCAATTCCTCTTTTTGATTAGTTGACTATGACTGCTTGCTAAGATGAACTGGGTGGACAATGACGTTGCGCTTCGCGAGGATGTTCTTCACTTCCACGACGTAACAAGTCCCCTGCTTGCCGACAACGGTTCCTGTTTTTCCCTGGAACCTCCTGTGAGGCAAGCCGGCGTGAACGCTTGGCTCGACGTTAATGTGCACGCGGTCGCCGACGGAAAACTTCTTGAGCATGCGGTTTACAGAAGGCTTTCCGCGTTCGCGGATGCTTTTCCTGTAAGCGTACCTAGTTTTGCTTCTTTTTCCCTTGTGCTTGGCCTTGACCATCGTGAATAGCCTCCTGAATACTCTAATCTAAATTCGCGTTGAATTTCCGACGTATATTTCTTGTTAAAACTGTATATAAATCTTTTTAAACAAGAAATTACAGCTTTAATAATTACAATCCCCTTTTTTCAGTCTTATCAAACGCATTTTGATTAGGCGCTGGCGCGACCCGCAACGTTTAAATATCTTGTAACTCACAAGTAGTTACAGATTATTATGGATGATAGCACGTTTTTCGAGTTCACGCTCGCTTTCATCATAGCGTTCCTCGGGCTGAACTACATCATTCCGGGCGCGTACTTCGTAAGCTTTTTGTTCTCGTGCGTCGCGCTCGTCGCAGTGTTCTTCTTCCTGAAGGGCTGCGCAGAATTTGTTTTCGGCAAGGGCACGTCGCGCCTTCTAATGGGCGCGGCCATGTGCGTCGTCATAATCGTCTTGTTTGGCGGAACGAACGCCGTGCTAGGGGCGTTCCGCTTTATAATGTCGATTTTTGGACTGTAAGTAAACTCTTTAAAACCCCCTCATTTAATATTATGTTAGAGGTAATGCTATGCCACCATGGGGAAAAACTTACAAGAAAACAAAAGCATCGAAAAAAACGCCTTGGAACAGCCCGTCGTACTGGGCAAAAATAGATCAGGAAAAAGCGCGCGTCACCAGGGAACTGAACGACCCTATTAAAAGAGCGGGGATAATACGTGATCTTTCAAAAAAATGCCTGGAAGGCAATCTTTCTCTTAAAAAAAGCAACATTCTCTTAAGGGCGCTGGAACTCGAGAAAAAAGCGCAAGGCGAGAGTTTTTCCGTGCAGGGCGACGCCCTGATACGCTGGCTCAGGAAAGACACTAACTATCGGGCGCGATTGAGAAAGAAACCCGAATAATAATCCTGTTTTCTCTCGTTAAAACCGTTTAAATAGGTTTATAAACCCCCTCTTATAGAATAATTGCGCTGCTTTTTAAAGCAACTCATTTTCGGAGATGATTTTTGTGTCCAAAAAAATAAGCTTCGACATACAAAACATCGTCGCGTCGGCTAACTTGAACGTTGAGCTGGATTTGTACGCGATTGCCCGCGAGGTGGATAACGTCGAGTACGAGCCCGAGCAGTTCCCCGGAGCAATACTGAAGCTCAAAGAACCGAAAACTTCCTTGCTGCTTTTCAAGAACGGGAAGCTAATATGCACGGGCGCAACGAGCGAGAACGAAGTTTCGAAAGCCATCCACAAGGCTTACGACATGATAAAAAAGCACGTGAAAAAAGGGAAGTAGAAAGTTTTTCTACTGCCCCCTCTTTTTGTTTTAACGCGATGCAGCTAACGCTATAGTTTTTTCATTGATTAAAAAAAGGAGTTACTTTTTCTTTTCTTCTTTGCCGGGCTTCGCGGGCGCCGCAGCAGCTGGTGTTGGCGCAGGCGCTCCCGGTTTTCCTGACGCTGGCGTTGCAGGCGCCGCTGCTGGCACCCCTGGCTTCACAGGCGCTGGAGCCGCGAGTGTAGCGAGCTCTTCTTCCCTGTGCTTCTTCACTGTCGGAAGCTTTACTTTGACTTTTTTCAAGTCAATAACGCGGTACTTGAACCCTCCGGGGATCTTCTGTCCTGCACGGTAAAGGCCTTCTTTCGCAGCCTCGAGGTGCTCTTTTCTTACGTAAACGCTCATCAAAGGCTCGCCTTTTTTCACTATAATAGCCCGCCCAGTTGGGTGGCCGAATGCCTTCCTCATGCCTGAAGACAACCTGTCGGCTCCCGCGCCTGTAAGCATCGAGTGTTCGCGCAAGCACTGGTGTGGGTATTTCCTCACTTTAAAGTAATAGTTCTCTTTCAGTATTTTTTTCTCGAACACTTTGTTGGCCATGACGCGCGCGGATTCCATGGCGTTGTCGCGGATTTGAAACGTCCCGCCGCTAAGCAAGTCAATTTCTATATCCGCTTTCCGTGGGTCAAGCTCGCCCATGTCGAAAGCGCGCAACCGCGAATCGGGCACTCCTCGGACAAACGCTTTCTTTACTTTCTTTTTTGCGGTTCTAGTCCACGGGCGCCTTATTTCGCGCGTTGTTCTGCCTGGTTTTAATCCCATTGCTTTTCACTTGACAATCAGTCTTTAATCATTTGTTTTTCTTCGGATTTTGAATCAGAAGAAGCGCTAATTATTATCCATGCAAGAGTTTTTAAAGCTTATCGTCCATAATAGTCTTGCTGTTTTTTTAACGGCACTGAATGTAGGGCGCGAGCCCTGAACAGTGGAGGAAAAAAGAAATGAGCGCATTAAAACGCATGCAGGAAGAATTTGAGAAATCGTACTCAGGAAAAGAGCACAAAGAATACCAGAAGCAGAGACTTTACGCTTGGCGGCGCGAGCCCTCGCAGGTAACTGTGGAGCGGCCTACCAACCCCGCGCGCGCTCGCATTTTAGGATACAAGGCAAAGCAAGGTGTGAAAATAGTGCGCGTGAAAATCCGCAAGGGAAGCGGCGTGAAGAACAAGCCAAGAAAAGGGCGCAAGCACTCAAAAGCAGGAATCATTCAGATAAAACGTTCGAAGTCAATCCAAGCAATGGCGGAAGAGCGAGTCGCGCGCAAGCACAGGAACATGGAAGTGCTGAATTCTTACTGGGTGGGCGAGGACGGCCAGAACAAGTGGTTCGAAGTCATCCTCGTTGACGTGAACCATCCTGCCGTGAAGAACGATTCCGAACTATCGAAACTCGCTTCGCAGAGAGCGAGAGTGTTCCGAGGACTTACGAGCGCCGGACGTTAAGCGATGAAGTCCATGCAGAAAAAAGTTCATTCCGTTTCGATGGAAGCGTTCATGTACCCGTCGGAAGACAGGCAGAAAGTGCTAAAGGCATTGTCGTTCGTGATGCCCTTCAGAAAAATAAAAGAGGAAGCCATTGAGAGTTACTTCGGACCGAAAATAATCAAGATAACTGCCTCGACCGCGAGCCAAAAGCAAGCGGAAGACACACTGCGGCGCATCAGCGGCGCGCTGTCTGACAGCGACCGCGCTGAGCTTATCCGCTCGGTTGAAGAGCGTTTGGACGACGAGGGTAATTTTTTCATGCGCTTTTCTAAGCAGGAAGCGTTCGACGAAAAACTCGTGCTGCAATACAAGGGGGATGTAATAAAAATAGTAGTGAAAACAGCTTGCTATCCTTTCAACCGCGAGAACGCCAAGAAAAACCTGGTGAAAATGCTTGAAAAAAATTGACATCATTCAAAACGAGGCGCTGCTAAAGTCAGCAAAAGAAAACGGTTTTGACGAGTACGACCTAGCTTCGCGGTTGCCGATGAAGAAAGGGGGCACTTTGGAAGCGAACCGGAAAATCGTGGACTCGCGCGCGAAAATACTCCTTGACCCTGTGTCGGCTGAAGACCGCGCTTTTGACACTGCGGTCGCGCAGATAGCGAAGGACAACGACGTTGCAATAGCGTTTTCTCTGAAGAGCCTTCTTGATTCAAGTGGGCTTGACAGAATTCGTTTACTGCGCAACATGAGGTTCGCAGCCGCAATCTGCGCGAAAATGAAGAACAACATCATAATCATCAGCAACGCTTCCGACGATTTCGAGTTGAGGGACGCGCTTTCTCTTCAGGCGTTCGGAGAACTCATAGGCCTGACGCCCGCCCAAGCTAAATGGGCGATGAGCGAGGCGTACGAGGGATTTGTATGAAACCTTATCCTCCCGTTATGAGAGAGAAAAGGCGCTACATCACGTTCAAGATAGCGTGCGCTTCACCGCTGTCTAAAAAGGACGCTGTCCGCGCCCTTTGGGGCGCGGCGCTTGACGCGCTTGGGTACATCGGCTGCGCTGACTCGGCGTTCTGGGTCATCGACTTCGACGAAAAAACGCAGGAGGGAATCGTGCGCTGCGGCAACACGAGTGTTTCACGCGTTCTCGCCGCTTTATGCCTGCTGGGTAAGGCAAGTAATAAAAAGGCAAGAGTGCATATTATATCTGTTACAGGAACCGTGAAAAAAGCAAAAAACACGCTTGACGATTAATCAGCGCTGTTATTTTCGGCTGTCTTTTCAATCCGAAACCCTTTTATTGGTTTCAAGAAAGCATTAAAAACAAAAACAGAGTTGGTTTCAAAAAGCGTAGATTTCACGCTTCCAAAAAATGATCACGGAGGAAACTGAATGTACCCTTCTTCACCATCAGCTTACGACAGAGCCATCACAGTGTTCAGCCCTGACGGCAGGCTTTTTCAAGTAGAATACGCGCGGGAGTCAGTGAAAATAGGCGCCACTGCCCTCGGGATGATTTACAAGGACGGAGTGCTGCTTTCCGTAGACAAGAACATAACTAGCTCGCTGCTGAAAGGGGAGAGCATCGAGAAAATATTCAAGATAGACGACCACATCGCAGCGGCCACGTCAGGCCTTGTCGCTGACGCCCGCCGGCTTATCGACACCGCCAGGATGACCGCTCAGGAGCACAGGCTGACTTTCAACGAGCCCGTTGACGTTTCTTTGCTTACCCGCGAAGTGTGCGACCTGAAGCAGGGATACACTCAGTGGGGCGGAGTCCGGCCTTTCGGCGCGGCCCTCATAATCACGGGAGTGGACGACACCGGCAAGCATTTGTTCGAGACGGACCCTTCCGGTGCGTTCAACGAATTGTACGCCACTGCGATCGGCTCAGGAAGCCAGGACGTGAAGGCGTTCCTAGAGAAAGAGTACAGGAAAGATCTGGGATTTGACGACGCCGTGCAGCTATCGATGAAAGCGCTCACCAAAGTTGGAGACAAGAAAATATCAAAAGAAACAGTCGACCTGAGCTTCATTGAAGAAGGCAAGAAAAAATACGCTAAAATGAGCCAGTCCGAAATAGAAGAGCACATTCAAAAGCTCTTCAAGAAAAAGTAAGGCGCGTTTATGATATCCTTGGATGACGCGGTCATCGCAAGATACGCAAAAGGCGAGCTGTCTTTTGAGATTCTGGTTGACCCGGAAAAAGCACGCCAGTTCAAGCAAGGCGAGATAAAATCGCTGGACGATGTAATCGCTTCCCCGGACATTTTCACCGACCTGAAGGAAGGCAAAAAAGCGCCAGACGCCGATTTGAACAAGGCGTTCGGAACGACTAACGTCCGGCAGGCCATGGCGAAAATCATTGAGAAAGGCGAAATACAGCTCACGACAGAGCAGAAAAGAAGAATGCAGGAAAACAGGAGGAAGCAATTAGTAGCGCTAATCGCCCGCGAGGCAGTCGACCCGAGAACGCACGTGCCCCATCCCGCAGTCCGCATAGAGAAAGCGCTTGAAGAAGCGCGGATTCACGTGGATCCGTTCAAGAGCGCCGAAGCGCAGGTGGAAGCCGCGCTAAAAGCGATAAAGCCCATCATTCCCATAAAAATGGAGAGGGTGCGAGTAGCAATCAGGGTTCCGCCGCAGTACGCCGGCCCGGCGTGTGGCTTCATGAAAGCGTTTCATCCGCTGAAAGAACAGTGGGGAAACGACGGCTCTTTCATGTGCATGGTTGAAATTCCGGCAGGCCTGAAGCCGGACCTGCTGGACAAATTAAGCAGACTGACTCACGGCGAAGTCGAGTCAAAAGTCACTGAAACATTGTGATGCTTGTTAAAAAAGGTGAAAAAAGAATGGCAGAAGAGCAAGAAGAAAGAAACGAAAACGAGGAAAGAGTTATAGTCGTGCCTGGCGAGAAAGTCCCATCCACGGTGAGAGGAAACGCTTACAGGAGAAACAATGAAACATACTCTGAAGTGTACGGCTTGATGACAAAAAGAGGGGAATTCGCTAAAATCGTCCCGCTGACAGGGCCTTACATCCCCGTGGAAGGAGATTACGTCGTCGGCATCGTCACTGACGTGAAGTTCGGGGGATGCGTAGTTGACATCAACTCGCCTTACACAGCGTTCCTGCCGACGAAGCGCGAGTACAACTACAAGGACGTCGTTTTCGCGAAAGTAGACAAAGTTGATGAAGTCAAGAACGTTGTTTTGTTCGACGAGAAAAAGCTTTTCCAAGGAGAAGTAATCGATGTGTCGCCAGTGAAAGTGCCGAGAATCATCGGAAAGAAAAATTCGATGATTAATCTCGTGAAAGAGCTGACAGGCTGCCTTATTTTCGTCGGAAGAAATGGAAGAATATGGATAAAAGGAGAAAACTACGCGAAAGCAGCCCAGGCAATCCGCAAGATAGAGTCAGAGGCTCACACAAGCGGCCTGACTGAGAGGGTAACAGAGCTGCTGAAGCACTGAAAAACGCTTATTTGAAAAGGTGAAATTATGGGATCAAACAAGAAAGTGGATTTGATTATAGACGGAAAAAGGACGGACGGCCGCTCGCCTGAAGAGCTCAGGCCGATAAAAATAGAGGTCGGCGTCCTGCACAGGGCCGACGGCTCATGCCTGCTGGACTGGGGGGACAACAAAGTGCTGGCAGGAGTGTACGGGCCGCGCGAGTGCTTTCCAAAGCATGAGCAGGACCCGCTAAAAGCAAGATTAAGATACCGCTACAACATGGCTCCTTTCTCTGTAAGTGACAGGAAAAGGCCCGGACCGGACAGGAGGTCAGTGGAAATCTCGAAAGTATCAAGAGAAGCGCTTGAAAAAGTGCTGTTCCTAGAATACTTCCCCAGGACGTCAATAGACATTTTCGTGGAAGTGCTGCAGGCAGGCGCCGGGACTCGGTGCGCCGCGTTGACAGCGGCTTCAGTGGCGCTCGCTGACGCGGGCATCCCCATGAAAAGCCTCGTGGTGGCGTGCGCCGCGGGGAAAGTCAACGACACGATAGTGCTTGACTTGAACCAAATGGAAGACAACTATGGCCAAGCAGACCTCCCGTTAGGCATAGTAATGACGACAGGCGAAATCGCTTTAATGCAGATGGACGGTAACTTTTCGCGGGAAGAGTTCAACCAAGCATACGAGCTGGCCATGAAAGGAGCGCGCGAAATTTACGAGAAGCAAAAGCAGGCGTTGAAGCAGAAATACGCCGCAGGTGAATTAAATGAGTGAAGAAGAAATAATCTGGGAAGTAAAAAGAGATTCCATTAACAAACTCGTACAGTCAGGAAAGCGCATTGACGGGCGCGCGTTCGACGAGCAAAGGCCGATAACAATAACAAACAATTTCATCGAAAACGCGGAAGGCAGCACGCTCGTGAAAATAGGCAACACGGCAGTTCTCGCGGGCATCAAAATGGACGTCATGGAGCCGTTTCCCGACACTCCTGAAGAAGGAGTATTAATGACGAACGCAGAGCTGGTTCCGATGGCCGACCCGACGTACTACGCCGGCCCTCCGACAGAAGACTCTATAGAATTTGCGCGCGTCGTAGACAGAGGAGTGCGCGAGTCCAAAATGATTGACGTGTCAAAGCTCTGCATTTCGCCGGGCGAGAAAGTGTGGGCTGTCATGATAGACATGCACGTGCTTGACTACGACGGTAATCTGTTCGACGCGGGCTCGCTGGCGGCAGTGAACGCCCTGTGGAACGCGCGGATACCGCGTTACGAGGAAGACAAAATCGTGCGTGGCGAGTGGGAGGACTACCTACCGCTTAACGACAAGCCGATTTCCAACACTTTCGTGAAAATAGCTGGGAAGAACCTGCTCGACCCATTGATTGACGAGGAGCGTGTGATGGACGCTCGCATAACGATGGCAGTGACCGAGAAAGACGCCTTGTGCGCCGCCCAAAAATCAGGCACGGGGTTCTACACGAAGCAGGACTTGGACGAAATGCTTGACCTTTCCATAGCTAAGTCAAAGCAAACCAGAAAGCTTATTAAGCGAGAATAAAGAATAAAACAGCAATGCCAGGGTGAAAAATAATGGCTAAAAAAACAAAGCTCGGCTCAGCAAGCCGGTTCGGAGCGCGGTACAGCACTCCTTTGAAGCAGGTCGTCAACGACATCGAGCGCGTGCAGAAATCCCGACAGATCTGCCCACAATGCGGCCGCAAGTCGTTGAAGCGCCGGGGGTACTCGAAATGGCAGTGCTCCAAATGCGGCGTCACGATGGCAGGGGGAGCGTACGAGCCAAAAACAGCGGTAGGCGACCTTGTCGAGAAAATCGTGAAGAGAAAAGTATCGAAAGAAGAGCTGAGCAGAATAACAGAGCAGATTGAGAAAATACAGCAAGAAGAAAAAGGGGAAGCCGAGAAAGACACTGCTGAAAAGGGGGGCGAGTGAAGGATGGCCTGGAAGTGCTTCAGCTGCGGCAAAATTGTTGAAGACATCAAGTCCGTCAAATGCCCGTACTGCGGGTACAGGATACTCTCGAAAGAGCGCCCGCCTGTCGTGAAAAAAGTCAAAACAGACTGACGACGCGGAAGAAGATCCAGATGCTGCTGGTTACGACGAGCCGAAAACCATCCAAGAATACGCGCGCGTTCGCAAGGCAGCTCGCGAACCTCGTTCCGGGCTCTGTTTACGCGCCCCGTGGCAAAGCGAGCGTCGACGATTTAGCGTCAGTTGCGCGCTCAAAAGGTCTGAAAAAAATCGCAATCGTGTCGGACCGCTGTGGAAACCCAGGCAAAATCGAGTTTGCCCGCGTTTCGCGATCTTCGTGGGAATGGGCTGAAACGCTATTGATTAAAAGTGTTTCCTTCAAGCCGTTGAAATCGCGGTTTGACGAAATCAGGATAAGCGAAGAGCTAAGCGGTTTGTTTTCCGCTGAAAGCGATGACGAAGCGGAGTTTACCGCCGAAAAAAAAGAGCACGAAATAAGTTTCTCGCTTGGCGGAAAGAAACTGATGGTAATAAAACTCAAAGGGGGGAAGTGAAATGGCCGAATTGCCTAAAGAAACCCAGAAGGACATCGTTCAGCTGCAGTCTTTGCAGAGGCAGCTGCAGATTCTTGCTGCGCAGAAGCAGCAGTTTGAGATAAGCGTGGTGCAGGCAGATGCAACGCTCGCCGAGCTAGAGAAAGCCGAAGGGAAGGCGTACAAAGCGATAGGCTCCGTGCTCATAGAGAGCAAGCCCAAGGACATAATCGCTGAATTGAACGAAAAGAGAAAGGAAGCTAACGAACGCATCGAAACGCTGAAAGCGCAGGAAGAGCGGCTCGCCAAGAAAGCCGAAGAGCTCCAGAAAAAAGTCCAGAAAGAGCTCGAGTCAAAGACGTCGTAATTCACACACTGTTTTTTTTCGTTTTTGACGTCCGTAAAACACCTATTTTTTTACCTAAACGCTTATAAACTGTTCTTGCGTTATCAATTCCAGAACATTCTGGAGGAAAATGAGATGCCGCGAATAAGTGATATTTACGGGCGAAGAATATACAACGAGGGAAGCGGGTTCATTGGCGTCGCGAAAGACGTGTTAATCGACCCCGCTGAAGGGAAAGTCAAGTTTCTTCTCAAAGAAGAAGCCAGCTCAATACTAGGGCGCGACACTGCCGAAGCAAAGAAGTTCATAAGGCAGAACTTC
>JAVYMF010000006.1:0-20388 GCA_038736665.1 archaeon
GCTACTTTGCATGTTCTCGGCGCGCAGTCAGACAGGGGATCAACGCATGACAGCGCTGCCTGACAGTCCGAGGGGCAGTTGTACGTCGTTTCGCCTATTTCTGGCTCGCAAACGCCGTTGTTGTTGCAGGCAGACGGTATTGCCGCGCAGCCCGGACTGCCTTCGTATATCCCGCTCGAGTTCCCTGCTTTGCAGCAGTTTATCGCTCCTGTGAATATCTCCTTGTTGTTCGCGGGGTCAACGCACTGCGTGTCGCACAATGAACACGGGTTGTTTGGGTTAGCGGCGCGCAATAATCGGCATTGTGTCGCGGCTTCCTGACAAGAAGAATAAAGCACGCTCTGCTTGCCCGTGCCAGCTACTCCTGTCACTATTAATACAGTTACGCCCGCAACGATGAGCACTGCCGCTATGATAATAAGATACTCTAATGAACCTTGGGATTTGATTTTCTTCTTCATATTAAATCATTTAATATGGGCAAGTAACGCATGAACCTTTAACGCATGTTAGTGAACCGCATGAAGTCGTTTCTGTCGTCGTGCTTGAAACGCACGAGCCCTCTCCATTGCAGGCGTATGTCGTTACACTCCTGCATTTGCTTGTCGTACCCTTCAAAGCAGCACAGTTGGTATTGCCACAGCAATAATATGAGCTGTATGTCGTGGTGCCGCAGCTGGTTCCTGACACCACATTCGTGTGAGAACAAACATACGACGAGCAGAGGTCGTTTGTGCAGGGGTTCCCGTCGTTACAGTGCGACGCAGTCGTGCATTGTACTACGTTCGGACCTGGGTTAGGACCGGCGATTGTTTCGTTGAACCCGTCACTCATGTTATAATAATAATTGTGTGTGCTTATTGTTGAGAAAACTTTTTGGTAAATATAGTTGCATCCAGCAGCGTAGTCAACGCATGACGGCGATTGCTTAGTCATATCATAAGTGCTTGTGCCGTCAATGATTACTCGGACAAAAGAAGGCGTTTTGTTGTCAGCGTCCTTGTAATAAACAGAGTAAGTGAACGTCGATCCAGCCGCGCCCGGGTTTGGAGTAACTCCGGCACCGTAGAATGCCGGGGCGTTGTTCGCGAACACTGATTTTGTTTCTGTGTCTTTCATGCCCTTGTTGTCAGTGACTGTCAGCGTTACGTCCCGGTAGCCTTGCGTCGTGAAGTTCCATTCTGCCAGCACTTTAAAGTCAATGCCCTCCCCCGAAAAATTCCAAGAGTACGAAACTATGGCGCCGTCTGGGTCGTTTGAGGATGTCGCGTTGAAACTGCACGTAGAACCAGTGCAGTTATAAGTGAAAGCCGCATTCGGTGGCACGCCTGTGCAGTAAGGGTCGCCTGCGCAGTCTGCGTCTCCGCAGTCAATACGGCCGTCGCAGTCGTTGTCCTTGCTGTCATTGCACGTTTTTTCCGTTGCTTCTGTTAAGAGGCAGCAACCCGCTGTGTTGAATGCACAGTTGACGCAAGTAAGCGTTCCTGATGTGAAGCCTTGAGTGACGCACGTTTCGCCGTTTAGGTTGGTACCATCGCATTCTTCTGCGCCGCTGATGATATTGTCGCCGCATGTTGCCGGGCAGCCGTCGTTCGGAATGTCACTGCACGGCCCCCATGCTCCGCTGATGCATTCGCGCTTTCCTGGGCAGTTGGTTGAAGTATTGCATGCTAACGTTTGGCCTGGCGAACAAGATATCTCACCGCAACCCAACGAGCCCTCGAATATCCCAGAAGAGTTTCCGAGTTTGCAGCAGGTTATAGCCCCTTCAAATATCTCCTCGCCTGACGTCATATCAACGCATGAAGTATCGCAGAAGTTGCAAGGGTCGTCCGGATTCACAAGGTGTTTCGCACGGCATTTTGTCGCTGCTTCTTGGCATGAAGAATAAAGAGCGGATGATTTCCCTCCGCCAGCTGCGCCTGAAACAAAAAAGACAACGACCCCCGCAACTACTAGCACGGCCGCTATGATTATTAAGTATTCCAAAGAGCCTTGAGCATGCTTGCTCTTATTGCGCTTAGCCCGCTTCATGCAAGAAAAGAAACAGAACAGGTATTTAAGCATTAACAAGAAAGGGTGAACTCGTAATTCGTGCCCATATTAGAATGGCCTTCGCACACGGGAATGACATCGCAGAAGAACAGCTTCACGTGCCCGAGCAGGGGAACGTGCCACAGGATTTTTTTGCCGACAAGCGAGCGCTGCGTGATAAGCGTTGACAGGCACGAGCCAGGGTTCTCGTCAGCGCACATAATAACGCTACCGTTTATCGAGCCGAACTGGTCCGGAACAGAGTTCGCGTCGCCTTTCGTCATCAAGTAGTAATTGCCGTTGTACTTGAATAATGCCATGGCACGGTGGATTACCTGCGCCCCTGACGGGCGCGCGTAATACACGACCAGGTCGTTGGAAGCGTTAGCCTGGATTGTTTCTCCACCTGCTATTATTCTCTGTACAGTGTTGTTTTCAATGACTGGCTTGATGTCTGAAAAAGAAGTTATGCTCACGAGAGGCGCGTTAACGCTCGATATGTCAGTACCTTGGATTATGAGAATGTCGCCTATGTTGTAATGACCGCGCTCGGAGCATGACGAAACGATGACCATCGGCGAGGACGTTCCAAGAATAGCTGGGAGCACGACGAAGTAAACCACTGCCGCGACGATGAAAGAAATAGCCCATTCGCGCAGCTCGTCTTTCACGCTGTACTGTTTCTTGGTTTTTTTAGGGAAAAAAGTCCTGAATATCTTGGAGGCTGTTTTTTTAACTTCCACTTAATAACCCCATTACGAACAGCTCTGGTGAACGCAGCTTGCGTTACCAGCGCAAGTGATGACGACTCCTGCGCCGAAAGCGCGGTGCATGCCGTTTTTATTTAATCAGCGATTTAATGTCTTTTTTCAAATCGCTCAGGGCATCCTTAAGAGCTTTTCTCGGCTCGCCTTTCTTCGTTCTTATGAAAAACGTCGGATGGCCAACGAGGGGATGTGGCACGTCATACTGGGCGATTTCGACGTTCTTGTCTTCCAACAGCTTCGAAACGAGAACGCCAGCGAAAGTATGGTCCTCGCCCTGCAGCTCGAACTCCAGTTCGTTGTCATCCTCGCGGATTTTTTTGAATTTCATCTTTTTCACCTTACATTAATAGTTTTTCGTCAGCGTTGCTAAAATCAGAGCCGTAGCAGTCCGCGAGCTTCCGCGACTCGATGAAGCCGCATGCTGGGCAACGCAGTTTCACGCCATCTCTCTCAAGCGTGGTCCTGCAACGGGCGCATGACGCCTTGACGACTCCGAGCGACTTGCCGTCGGTCGAAAGGGAGACCGTGTGCTTTGAAACGCCTGTGATTCGCGCTTTGATGATATCGCCGACGCGGAACTCTGAGTGCATAGTCTCGACGTACGAGTTCTTCACGTCCGAAACGCGGAGAACCGCGGTTATGCCGTTGACCGCGTAGTCCACGCCGTTAACTCTCACAGGCATCAGATCTACCATGGCCGAGTTTTCGGTCACTTCAGCGACTTTTCCGAGGGTTATTGTTCCGACGCCCTGCAGCTTAGCCACGCGCGTTCTTACGTTCAATCTTGCCAAGTGATTCTTGGCGTCAAGCACCGGCTCGCCGATGTTCGATGAGAGCACGTCGTCGTCCTTCGCGTACGTGCCGAACCCTGGCAGGTATTCTACACTGTTCCCTAATAGTTCGCCTGGAACAACCGTTTTCTTACCATCAGACATAAACACAACTCATTTAGAACAAGTGCAGTTAATTCTGTCAAACATTGTTTATAAACGTTATCAAACATAAAAAAACAGAGATAATCATGAAAATAGGCATAGTGGGCAAGCCGTCCTGTGGAAAATCAACTTTTTTTAAGGCCGCGACGCTCGTTGACGTCGCGATAGCCGCGTATCCTTTCACGACCATAAGCCCGAACTTCGGCGTGAGCTACGTGCGCGTGAAATGCGTCGAGAGCGAGTTCAACGTGCGCTGCAACCCGCGGCAGGGCTACTGCGAGAAAGGCGTCCGTTACGTGCCTGTCGAGCTCGTCGACGTCGCCGGCTTAGTCCCTGGAGCCCACGAAGGAAAAGGCCTAGGCAACCAGTTTTTGAACGACTTGAACATGGCAGACGTGCTAATTCACGTTGTGGACGCAAGCGGCTCGGCAAACGAGCGCGGTGAAATAGGCGCACCGGGCTCGTACGACCCAGCGAATGACGTAAGATTCTTGGAAAACGAGCTAGATATGTGGTACTTCAGCGTGCTGAAGAAAGGCTGGGAAAAGTTCGCCAAAAAAGCCGCGAATATGAAGACAAGCGTTCAAGAGCAATTAGCCCAACAGATGTCCGCTTTCAACGTCAAATCTTTTATGGTTGAGGAAGCGATGAAAATACTCGCGTTACCTGAAAATCCAGCGCATTGGACAGATGAACAGCTGAAAGAGCTCGCGATTAACTTGCGCCGCGTCACGAAACCTATACTCATCGCGTGCAACAAAATTGACCTGCCGAAAGCCGGAGAGAACTACGAGCGCCTGAAAAAAGAATTCCCTGAGTATTATTTCACGCCCTGCTCGGCGGCGTCAGAATTAGCGCTGCGCGAAGCCGCGAAACGAGGCGTGATTAAATACAACTCAGGGGACAGCGACTTTGAAATAATAAACAAAAACGCAATGACTCCTGAGCAGTCTAAAGGACTGGAATTCATCCGCGAGAGCATACTGAAAAAGTACGGGTCCACAGGCGTTCAAGCAACGCTGGACGCGGCGGTTTTCGACTTCTTGAAGTACATCGCCGTGTTCCCCGGCGGCGTGAACAAGCTCGCGGACAGCCAGGGAAGGGTCTTGCCTGACGTGTTCCTGATGCCGCCTGGCACGACAGCGTATGATTTCGCCGCAAGGATTCACACTGATTTCGCGAAGAACTTCCTGTACGCCGTAGATGTGCGCTCCAAGATGAAAATAAAGCGAGAGCACGCCCTGAAAAACCGAGACGTGATTGAAATAATTTCAGCGGCCAAGTGACTGCTGGATGTCGCTGACGTCAACGCCGTCGGCATCAGCGTCGCTTATATACTCTTTTTCTGATAGCATGTCGCGCTCGTCATCGGACGCCGTTTCGTATGACGAACTTTCACTGTTCTGCGGTGGTTGAGTCGTTTCCGAGCTTTTGTTTTTTATGAGGCTGAGGGCGTAAAAGTAGTTCTTGACAAGCGATTCGATGCTTTTGTCTCGCGAGTCGCGCGCGTGTATTTCGACGAGGCGCAGCGCGATTTCCTCATCTGAAAGCTGGCTGGCCGCGCCAGGCGATGCCTGGGAGCTGCTCGCGCTTTCGTAATTGACCGGCGTTTCAAGTATATCAAACATGAGTAATGAAAACGCGGAATCAGTATATAATAATTAGTACAGCTAGTACAGCCCGAACTCTTCAAGCAGCGCTAGTTCCTGCAGGGAGACTTTCTCGCCTTTCTTGAAACGCTCGAAGACCTCTTTGGCTTTTTCCTCCAGCTTTTTCCTCTGCTCGTCTTTGATTTCCTTCTTTTCTTTCTCGATGGCTGCTTTTTCTTCCGTCCTTTTCCTGCGAGTCGTCTCGATGGCTTCGCCCAGCTTCGCGCGGACTTCAGCGATTTTCTCGTTTTTTTCCTTGAGCTTTTTCTCCAGCTTGTCTTTTTCCTCGAACAATCTAACTAGTTCTTGGTGGTGCTTTTCGCTTTCAGCTGCGTTCAACAGCACGGTTTCGTGCGACGCCGAAGCATCGTCCCTCAGCTTGCGCAGCTCCTTGAGCATTTTGTAGTGCTCTTTTTTGACGTCCCGGAATCCTTTTGACTGCTCTAACTGGCGCTCGAGCTCGTCTAACCTTTTTACTATCTTTTTTTCAGCCGCAGGAGAGAACACGTCCGTCTGGTAGCGCCAGTTCAGCTCCTCGTATTCCTTGCTTATCTGCGAGTACGAGCCTAGCCCTTCAGACATTTTCTCAAGCTCTTTGTCAAGGCGCTTCAGCTTCGAGCGGACGTCCGCGACCTGGTCGAGTATCCTCTCTCTTTTTTCCTTGGCTTCTTTGACTTTCGCGTTGTTAGCGTCCCGAGCTTTTTTCTCGGTTTTGTACTTCTCGTAGTTTTCGTTAAGCGCTGAAATAAGCGCTTTTTTTTCTTCAACGAGCTTGTCCAGTTCCCTCCTAAGGTCTTCCATTAAGAATCACACGACGTCCTTTTCCTTCACGAGCTCTTGAATGGAGCCCTCTTCTTCTTTCCTCTTGCGGTCGAGGAACTCCAGGCCTATTTTTTCGAGCTGCTTCTGGCCTGCCATGTAAATGCGCAACCCTGTGTTAAGCGACGCGAAAGACACGACTGCGAGCACGGCACACGCGAGCACGTAAATGAAAAAATAAATATCCATCGGGTACCTGTTAACTATCGAGTCCACTATGTAAGCCCCGAAGTAAACCACCGCAAGCGCTGAGAACAGCCCAACTATCATCAGGCCTAACGACATCATTTTTTGCGTGGCCCCGCTTATCCTCAGCAGGTCTATTTTGTCCTGCATCTTGCGCAGTTCCGTTTCTTCTTTGAGCTTCAGGCTGACGAGCTCGCTTTTCAGCAAGTCCAGCTCGCGCTTTTCCTCGGCGACGCGCTTGTCTGTGTAGTCCTTCTGCTCCATGAGCTTAAGGTCCTGCTGGAGCGCGAACTCTTTCTTGATTTCCTCTAATTTTTCTTCCGCCTTTTCGCGGATTTTCTTGTCTACTATCGAGTCAAGCTTTTCAGCCAGCGACTGCTCGAATTCTGTCTTGGCTTTCTTGAGAACGCCCTTTGCTGCCGATTCGCTCAAACCGCTCTGTTGGAGAGTTATGAGTATGTTCTGCTCTGACACGTTCTGGGCGAGCATTTCGATTACGATGTCGGTAAGTTTGCGCACGTCAACAGAAGCCATTAAGCAATCCCACTCGCGAACCGTATTTAATAGTAAATGATGGCAATGGTTATTTATATATTCACAGGGCGCGTCGGTATTAGCATGATTGAGTCGCTCATCAACCCAGAGCGCGTTGAGAAAAAGCCTTGGGAAGCGTTCATCGCGGGATTTCTTTTCACGATAGCCGCGTGCGTCCTAACGATGCAGATGAGTGTTACGGGCAGCGGCACGGGCTTTCTCGTGGTTTCCTTCATAACGATAGCTGCCGCGCCTTTCATGGTGCGCTTGTTCGACATCGAGGAAAGCAAAAGAGCCGAGAAAAAAAGCCTACTAGGCAGGCACGAGGAAATCATTCAAGTGTTTGCTTTCTTTTTCGTTGCCGTCATATTCGCTTCATCGCTGTTCTTCGTGCTGACGGGAGACGACGCGAGCTCGCTCATGTTCGGTGACCAAACGCTTGACTTGTGCTCGAAAGGCCTCATAAAAGACCCCTTGTGCGCCAAGGCATGCGAAACAGGCGCGCTGAGCGGACCCGTGTGCAGTGAGATGCAGATGACGGGGAACGCCATCGCGTTCAACCCTGACTTCATGACGATACTGATGAACAACCTCACAGTTCTGGCGCTTGCGGTAATATTCTCGCTCATACTCGGCGCCGGGGCTGTGTACTTGATAGCGTGGAACGCAACGGTAATAGGTGTGCTTATCGCGAAAGTAGCTGAAACGCCGTCAATCCTGGGTTACGCCGACCTCGGAAGCCCATTAATGAATTATATCATCGCTCTCCCGATGACGTTGCTGAGGATTCTGCCGCATGGCATTTTCGAGTTCGGAGGATACTTCTTCGGCGCGGTGGCTGGGGGAATACTTTCCTTCTCCCTGATGAGAATGCGCTGGTGCGACGTCACGAGAATGACGCTGCGCAGGTCGTTCAAGGATGCCGTGATTTACCTGGCAATAAGCGTCGCGCTCATCTTCATCGGCGCCGTAATAGAAGTAGGCATCTAAGCAAAAAACGCGAAGTTTAATGTTGTCGTCTTGTAATAAGACGCTGGAGAAGACGATATTTACTTTTTTTTCTTGCCGAGTTTCGCGCTTAGCGCTGCTTTGATTAGGGCTTTTTCGTCTTCGGTCAGTTCGAGCTTTTCTATGCCATATTCTTCTTTTAGCTCGTCTATTATGCTTTTTTTCTTCTCGCCTGCAGCTGCTTTTTCCTTGTATTTTTCAGCGATTTCCTGCTGGGCTTTAGCGTAGTCTGTGCCGAATTTTTCCGAAACGCTTGCTGCGAGGCGCGAGAGCTCCATTGGGAAGATTATTTTGGACGACTTGCCTTCTGCGATTTTCTGAAGCGACTGCAGGTACATGTACTGCAGGGTCGGCTGCGAGAATTTGCTTGCGGCTTCTTGGACGGCGTCCAGCTTTATTTTCATGCCTTCTGCTGTTTCTTTCGCTGCGAGCTTTTTCTGTTGGGCTTCTTTGAGGGCGTGCATTGCTTTCTGCAGACCTTCGGGGAGGGTTACGGACTGTATTTCGACGTTTTCTATTTCAACGCCCCAATCCTCGGTGACTTTTTTGGTGCTTTCCTTGAGCATGGCGTTTATTTTCGAGATGCTGGATATGACGTCTGAAGCTTCCATTTGACCTACTACTGAGCGCAGCGCCGCTTGAACGTCCAGAACAGCGGATTTTTGGTAGTTTTCGACGTTCAGAACAGCTTTTTTGGGGTCCTGGACTTTCAGGAAAAGAATGGCATCTATCTTCAGCTTTACGTTATCTTTGGTCACCACTTCTTGCGCGGGAATGTCGACTGACTTGGTCCTGAGGTCGACGAGGACGTGGGATTCTATGAACGGTATTAAGAAAGTCCACCCGGGCCCTGCTACGCGCTCGAACTTGCCACGGTGAAAAATCACGGCTCTCTCGTATTCGTTGAGCCTTACGAAATAATTAGGTGCGCTGATGTAAACGAGCGCAAGGATTGCTATTATGAAAACTATCGTCGCGAAAGAGTACCAGAGGTTGAATACTGTGAGCAACGCCGCTCCGAACACCAGCGCGAAGACGAGGGTGATGAACAGCGCTGACTGCTTCTGCTCTTCTTTCATGCGTCTTTTAAGGCTCGGAAGGTATAAAAACATAACATATATTTAATATCCGAGAGGCGGGTGCGAACGCGATGTCAAAAGTCCTAGTGCTTTGCGTGGACCGCGATGACGATGTCGGAAAAAAGACCCGGTTCAAAGGCCCGATTGTCGGCGAGAAGAACAACATCGAAGTAGCCACGGCTCTTATCGCAGCTGATCCTGGGGAAAGCGATGGCAACACGATGTTCGAGGCCGTGCGCGTTTTCCGCGAGCTTAAGAAGGACGCGGTGGATGTCGTGACGCTGACGGGTCATCCTTCGCGCGGGTACGCTGCTGACAAGACTCTGGCGGCGCAGCTGGACAGTGTTCTGAAGAAATACGGCAAGATCGACGGGGTTTATCTGGTTACTGATGGGGCTGACGACGACGAGATAATCCCTATAATTCACTCGCGAGCGAAAGTCATCTCCAAGAAAACGCTGATAATAAAGCAGGCGAAAGAGCTGGAAAAATCGTATTACGTGATAAAGCAGCTGCTGCAGGAGCCGGCTTTCGCCAGGATAGTGTTCGGTTTGCCGGGCGTAATACTTTTGACTCTTTCTTTTTTCCAAGAGCTCGGCCTGAAGATAATCATTTTCCTCATCGGAACTTACTTGATGCTGAAAGGATTCGGCGTTGAGGAACCAGTGATAAACTCGTTCCGCTCTTTCCGGGAAACGACGAGCATTGAGCGCGCGTCTTTCCCCTTGTACATCGGCGCGTTCCTAATGGGCATATTTTCTGTCTGGGCTGGCTTCGAAAAACTCTCGACTGCCCAGGCCTCGTTCCTGATGCAGGCCACGTCATTCATTTCTGGGTTCGCGACGCTGTTCATCATAGCTGTGGCGCTGTTTTTGTTCGGCAGAATCGGAGACATGGCTTACCAGAAAGAGACTTACAAGATAAAGCGCTACTTGATGAGCCTCGTCTCGATAATAGCGATTTGGACCGTGCTCTTGAAAGCGGTTGACTTCATATTCGGGAAGATATTTCTAGACGAACTGATATTGTGGGTGCTGCTGGCGTTCTTCGCTTCCATCGTGGGCTTGAACGTTGTGAAGCGCCTGTTCATAGACAGGTTCGTGGTAAAGCACTTGAGGAAAGACATGGACGCTTACGACGAAAACGGCGACAGGCTAGGCAAAATCACTGAAGTGAACCGCAATAAGCGCTTCATCACCGTTGAAAAAAAGGATGAGAAGACAAAAATTTCCTTCAACAAGATAGCGCTTGTAACGAGCGAGTACGCGTCAATAAGAACGCGCTAGGCGATCGTTTTTCGTACTTCTGCAATCAGCTGTTTCTTCGCTGCGCACTCTTTCAGCGCGATTTTCAGGACGTCGACCAAATCGCTGGCAGTCACTATCCTGATTTTTTTAGCTTTCTTCGCGTCAAGCACGACGTCGTCCTTGTTTCCGTGCGGTATAATGACTGTTTTCGCGCCTGCCTCGATGGCAGCTTCTATTTTCGCTGAAACGCCGCCCACGGGCAGCACTTCACCTTTGACGCTTATGGAACCGGTCATAGCGACGCTCTGGTCGACTGGAACGTTTTCCAGCGCGGATATCACGGCTGTAGCGACGCTTATTGAAGCTGAGTCGCCTTCAACGCCCTCGTACGTCTGCAAGAATTGAATGTGCACGTCGTAATTCTTTATGTCCTTGCCTTTGTATTTTTTAACTATCGCGAAAACGTTCTGCACGGCCTCCTGCGCGATTTCGCCGAGTTTTCCCGTGGCTATTGTCTTGCCGACATTAACGCTCTGCGCGGGCGCGACGCTCGCCTCAATAGGTAAGAGTATTCCGCCGAAGCCCACGTTCCCGCCGAGCACGGCGAGGCCGTTCACTTTACCGACAGCCAATCCGCGCGTTCGGAACACTTCATACTCTTTCTTCACGTCAATCGTCTTGTCGGCTATCTGCTGCTCGAGAGTGCGCGCCAGCGTCTTAGCCGCCAGGACATGCTCTCTTGTGACGATGCGCGCGTTCTTGGTACGCGCGATGTCGCCCGCCGCTCGGACTAGCCCGCCGAGGTCGCGCAGCTTCAGCGTCAGCCTGTTCTTTCTTCCAGCGCGCCTGCGGGCTTCGAAAATTACTTCTTCGACGGCTTCAGCGTCGAAATGAGGTATTTTCCCGTCTTTCTTCACTTCTTGCGCGACGAACATGACTATTTTCTCGCGGTTTGCTTTGGTGTCAGGCATGTCCTCGTTCAAGTAAATCTCGTACCCGTAGCCGCGGATGCGCGACCGCAATGCAGGGTGCATTTTCTGCAGATCAGACATGTTTCCCGAAGCTATGAGCAAGAAGTCGCACGGCACAGCGTCAGTGCGCACCATCGCGCCTGACGACATCTCGCTCTGGCCAGTGATAGGGTATTTTTTTTCCTGCATTGCCGTAAGAAGCTCTTGCTGCGCTTTCGGAGACAATGTCGCGACCTCGTCGATGAACAGCACGCCGCGGTTTGCTTTGTGAATCATGCCTGGCTCGACGCGCAGGTGAGGGGGCGTCCCGAGGCCGCCGCTCTGGTACGGGTCGTGGCGCACGTCGCCCAGCAGCGCCCCTGCCCGCGCGCCTGTGGCGTCCACGAAAGGCGCTGAGTTCTTGCCGAAGTTGTCGATGAGCAGCTTAGGCGCGTTTTCCTTTTCCCTGCCAGGCATTCTCAGTCCTTTCATTCCTGAAGCGAAAGCGCTCGCGAAGACAAGGATGGCCATGAAAAGGCCGCCGACGATGATGAAAGCAGCGAGTATTATGTCCGTGAAAAGGCGGAAATACATTGAAACTGCTATTGAAAGCATAAACAGCAGCCCTATTAAGAGCACGGGGCCGAAGCCTGGTGTCATTTCTTCCATTGACTGCTGGACGCTTTTCATTTTCGAGTCAGCGACCATCTTGCGGCCGGAACCTGCGGGAACTACGACGACTTTCGGGTTGTTCTCGTCGCTCGGGTTCGGGTAAATCAAAACATCTTCAAGCCGCTCCACGGGAAGCATTTCGGCCATGGCCTGCGCGAGCATACTTTTTCCCGTGCCAGGCTCGCCGATGAGAAGGACGTTCCTCTTCTGAGCGGCGGCTTTCTTGATTAGCTCAACGGCCTTTTCTTGTCCTATCACTTGGCCTACAAGCTTTTCAGACACCTGTATTTCAGAAGTCGATTTCATTGCTTTTCCACTCTCGTTTGAATACGCAGTATTATTATTTAAACTATTTTCCCACGGTATACCCAGGACGGGCCGTAGTAATTCTCGTGGCTCTGGAAATCGTCGGCCAAGCGCAAGCTTTTCAGAACGTCAAAAAAGTTGCCTGTAATCGAACACTTCGACACAGGCTTAGTTAATTCGCCGTTATTCAGGAACGCGGCGTTCGAAATTTCCATGGAAAAGTCCCCAGTGAGCTCGTTCGCGTTATGCACTCCGATGACGTCGTAAACAAAAACGCCTTCCAAATCGCGGAACGGAATATACTCCCTCGCCTTGGCTTCTATGTTCGAAAAGCCAGGGTGCGGCAATGAAGAGAAAGCGCGTATTGCGTTGCCTGACGGCTTTTTTTTCGCCAAGGCCGCGGCTTTCAAGTCATAAAAGTAATTCCTTAAAACGCCGTTCTCTATTATGGGCTTGCGTTCTGCGGGCACGCCCTCGTCGTCGCACGCAAAAGACATTATACCGCCTGCTCGCAGGGGGTTGTCATACAAGGAAAAAGAATCGCTGGCCACTTTCTTGCCTAATTTCCCTGAGAAATAAGACTGCTTTCTGAAAGCTTCCTCGCCGTTCACTGCTACTTCTAAAATTTCCAAAATCAGGCTTAGCGCGACAGAAGGGTGAAGCACTATGTCGTACTCGCCCGACACCCGTCTGCCTCCTTGGAATTTTTCGGCGTACTCGCCGGCCTTCTGCGAAACCTCTTGGAGGCAGAAGTGTTCTCGCGCGCTGAAAGAAAAAGAGGAAACGCATTCCTTGAACTGCGCGGATGACGTCGCGCTCAACTGATTTTCTCTGCACTCGAAGTCAACGCCGTTTGAGTTGATGATGCGCGAGCGCTCTTCGGAGTAGGACACAAAGTTCTGGTTCGAGTGAGAGCGGCCTTTGATTTCAGTCATGCCGATGACTTCGTCGGCGATTTCTTCTTTCTTGGACGCCAACTTTTTTGAGTAAAGGCCTTTCACGTGCTGATAGCCTGAGCTTTCCGGAAAATTAAACTTAACCCCTGAAAACTTCGCAGAGCTCAGCGCGCTCTTTAACGCAGCGCCGAACATTTTCTCGTCTGTAAAGTAAGAGAATCCCACGCCTCCTTTTTTTAAGACGCGGATAGCATAGCCTGACGTCGAAGACGAGTCGAAGCTTTCAACGCGGTCCAAAACAGTCTTGAACAGGAGGCTGTTTGAAGATGAAAAAAATAGCTCGGCTTCATCGCAATGCTTCTCGGCTTCTCTCAAAAAATAAGTTAAGTCAGGCAACGCGCACACCTCTTATTCTCATATGCGGCGCCGAGCCGCTTACAGGGACTCCTTGCCCTCCCTTGCCGCAAGTGCCTGGGTCGTTGAACGCCATGTCTTTGCCGACGGCGTCTACTTTTTTCAGAGTAGTGAGAATATCGCCGATAATCACGATGTCGCGGACGCGCTCCTTTAACTCTCCGTTTTCAATAATATAACCGCCTTCTGACGCGAACTGATACGTTCCCGCGGACGTCATAACCTGCCCTCCTTTCACGCCTTCCACGTACAAACCGCGGCGCACGTCAATGATGTCATCGAAAGAAAAATCGCCTGTTTCGACTACTGTGTTGCTCATCCTCACTAAAGGAAAGCGCGATACTCCTTGCGAGCGAGCATTTCCGGTGGAGTGCGTTTTCATTTTTCCAGCTGTCTCGCGAGAGTGCAAATAAGAGCATAAAACTCCTTTGTCGATGATTCGCGTAGGGCGCGCCTTCACGCCCTCGTCATCATAATAGTAAGAGCCGGCGAACCTTTCGAGCGTCGGGTCGTCAATTATGCTCACGTGCTGCGAGCCGATGCGTTCGCCTATTCTGCCGCGCAAGATGGACTCGCCCATCAGGACGTAATCCGCTTCGCACGCGTGGCCGACGGCCTCGTGCGCCAGCGTGCCGCTCATTTTAGGGCCGAGCACTACGTCGTAAACCCCCGGCTTGACTCGCTTCGCCCGAAGGAGGGAAACGCAGCGCTTTGCAACGTCTTCTGTTTTTTCCATCGCGTCGTCAGCCAGCTCTAACCCGTAAAGCCCGGAAAATCCTTCGGAGGATTTAATCACAAGGCCGTTTTTTCCGGCGAAGACTGAGTGGAATATTCCGCTCGAGTCGGACTCGAAATCCACGCGTGAGCCTTCCGAGGAAGCGTAAAAATGCCTGAAATGCGCGTCTCTGTAAGTCGTGTCGAATCCGACGACGCTTTTCATTTTCAGGAGTCTGTTCAGTTCCAGGGTTTTCTTGACTTTCTCGTCAAGAGAAAAGTCGCTGACTGGCTTCTTGGATTTGAGTTTAATGCTGTCGACGCTTGTTTTCTCTTGGCTCATTGTAGTCTTCAGGCTTTTTTTCCCTGCTGCCCTGCATAAACGCATCGCAACGCTTAAAGTTTCTTTTAATTTTTTCTCATCATTAGTTGACGCGAAACCAAAAGCTCCTTTTTTAAGAACGCGCACTGAAAAAGCCGAGCGCGAGCTGTTTACTGCGCTGTCTGGCTTTCCGCTGCGCACGGAAACGAACGCTGAGTCAACTGAAACTCCTCGTATTTCTACGAGGTCGGCGTCGGCATCTAGAAAACGCTCGATTGCATCTATCATACTAATCTTCCTTTGTCTATGACCAAGCGGCCGTCAACAAAAACTTTTCCGTTGCAGTTGCGCAGGTCCTTGATGAAGTCCAGATGTGACGCTGCGTTTGTTTTTCCTCCGTAGCCGCGGTTCCATCCTATTGCGATGTGAACTGAACCGAAAATCTTCTCGTCTATGATTATTTCCCCACGCGTGAATTCTGCTTTCTTGTTCAGACCGATTCCGAATTCTGCTATGCGGTTCGAGTCCTTGCCGTTCTTTTTTATGAATTCGCCGAGCATTCCTGCACCTTTTTCAGCGGTGCTTTTCATGACAAGGCCATCCTTGAAAGTCAGCGTCAGGCGCTCTGCAACCCCCTCTCCTGGGATGACTGAAACTGGTATGACAAGAGTTCCGTTCGCCGACGTCTCCACGGGAGCGAAGAAGATTTCGCCTGTGGGAATGTTTTTTCCGACGTCGCCGTGCTTTACTCCCTCCTCGTCGTATTCCGCGGTGTCCTTGTTCAAGCGTCTGCCTTTCAAGGAAAACGACAAATCAGTGCCGTCGTCGGCGGTGATGCGTATGATGTCCGCGCCTTTGAACGCTTTAGTGTAAGCGTCGACAAGCCGCTGGATGTCACTTGAGTAAGAGTATTCGATGCAGTCAAACATTATTTTTTTAAGTTTCCTGTAAGGGAACTTCCTTTCTCTCGTGGCGCGCTTGTGTGGCCAGCCGACAAGCACCCACGGCGTGTGCTTCTCGTCGCTTATCTCATGCAACTTCATTGTGACGGGGCGACGCACGCGTATTTTTGAAGGAGGTATTCCTCGGCTCCAGCCGCTCCAGTCGCGCGACTCAAGGTGAATCGCTGCGTCTATGTTTTCCTCGATCAACCGCGATACGGCTGGCAGCTCGCGCAACGCGTCTTCAGAGCGGTACTGGACGAATTTCCTGGTGCGCTCCATATCTGTTTCATTCATTATCACAAAAGCGTCTTTCTTCCAAAGCTCGTCCCTCACTGCGTACGCTAGCGTTCTGTTGTCCGGATGATATGTGACTTGGACCGTCATTGATATTTTGTCTTTGACGCGGTAGCGCTTGCCTTTCTTTATAAGCAGCGGGCCGTAAGTGACATCTTCGTACTTCGCCAGGAACTTCTCGGCGTTTTTTTCGTTCATACAGAGGTTCTGCGCTGCGTAATGCAACGAGAACGCTCCGCGCATCCACGGGTATTTCTTGCTGATTTTAAGAAAATAGGGGTTGTCTTTTTTCCCGACGCGCATGCTTTTATTCACGATATTATAAGCGAGCTTTTGAACGTCCATAGCCATCTTTCATAAAACGCTGTGATTGTATTTAATTGTTCCCGGAAAAAAAAAGCCGTGCGCGCGTTGAACAGACTTTTCCGCGTGCGTTGTCGAATGTATGCCGCGCGCCGGACCGAAACACAGACCTATTTTTCAGCGTTATGTTGCTTTTTTCCCGAGCTCAACCGTGCGCAGTTCGAACTTCGGCCGCTCGACGTGCTTGATGCCGTGCTCGTCTACGAGCCGGCGCGCCGCGTCGCGCAAAGCGTCTGAAATGTTAGAATAATACCCTTCGTCAACAAGGTGGCGGAGCTGGTGCTCAAGGCGGCGCGGTACACGAGTGTGTATCACAGTTGAGATATTATCGTCATTCATATGTAACACAAAAGTATACAACATTTATAAAGCTGTCGGTGCGCTGCTTGGGAGGTTTAAAAAAGCCGCGGTTCTTAATACAGCGCATGATTGAAGTAACGTTCCTGGGGACCGCTGCGTCGCTGCCTACAAGAGAACGAAATTTGTTCAGTGTGCACGTTAAGCACTTGAATAACCGCATGCTTTTCGACTGCGGCGAAGGCACGCAGCGCCAGATGTTCAGCGCGGGAATTTCGCCTTTCAAGATAAGCAATGTGTTCATCACGCACTTGCATGCAGACCATTTTCTCGGGCTGGCAGGGCTGATTCAGACGCTTAATTTCCTGCAGAGGGAAGAGCCGCTGCACGTTTACGGGCCGACGAAAATAAAGAAATATGTCGACTTCTTCAGCAATTGGGACTACTTTGCGCCTTCTTATGAGATAATCTCTAAGGAAGTGAAGGAAGGCCTCGTGTTCGAAAACGCTGATTACAGCGTCGCGGCGTTCGAGCAGAAGCATTCTTGCCCTTGCTTCGGGTACGTGTTCGAAGAAAAAACCGAGCTGAACGTTGATAAGGCAAAGTTCAAGAAATTCGGATTGAAAGAAGGGCCCCTTATCAGAGAGATAAAAGAAAAAGGAAAAGTGCATGTCGGCGGCCGAGTCGTCCGTTTGGAGGACATAGCTAAGCCGATAAGGCCCGGCAAGAAGATAGTAATTTCCGTCGACACCGTGCCTAACCCTAACATCGTGAAGTTCGCGAAGAACGCTGACGTCCTGATCAGCGAAGCCACGCACATGGACGACCTTAAAGAGCGAAGCCATGAGTACGGGCACATGACGGCCAAGGACGCTGCGCGGTTAGCTAAGGAAGCAGACGTCGGGCGTCTCTTATTATCGCATTTCAGCGCGCGCTACGAGGACGTGAAAGCGCTTGAAAAAGAGGCTAGGGAAATCTTTAAAAACACGACAGCAGCGACTGATCTGATGACCATCCAAGTTTAGCGCGCTATTCTTCTTTGAATACAAGGTCTCCTGCTTTCACGGGCTGGTCAACTTTCATGCCTATTGATTCGCCGGCTTTCGCTTCCTCGATGTTCTTGTGCTCTACTTGCATCGAACCTACGCTCTGCGTGAAGTTCGTGTTAGGACCCTCTATGGATATCGTGTCTCCCACTCTAAGAGTTCCTTTCAGCTCCACTACTGCGACGCTTATCTTGTTGAAAAAGTGGGTCACTTTCCCGACGGGCGTTTTAGCCATTCAAAACCACCGATAATATTGCGTTTTCCAAGCATAAAAGGCTTACATTTGCACTGCGTTAGCCTTTTATTGCCTCTCCTTGTTTCAATAAGGGGTGCGTTTTGATGGCTGTTGTTGAAGTAAGGTCATGCGACGTTTGGACCGCTGGAAAAATAGGCGCCGCCTTGGGCTTCATCTGGGGGGCGATAGCGGGCCTTGTGCGGGCGGTTGCCGGCGGCACTTTGTTCGGCTCGTCTGTGCTCGGAATTCAGGGCTACTCAGCCGCGGGCATTGTCGGCTTCTTCGTGATTTGGATGGCTGCCATAGCAGTGTACACTACTACGGGGCTGGTCGGCGGCATGCTTGCGTCGTTGATGTATAACTTCGCGGCCAGCAGGATAGGCGGAATCAAGCTAAAAATCAAAACTAAGGAATAAAAACAAAAAAGGAGATAATAATTTCATGCCAATTTCAAGGGCTTTTGCTCTTTTCATAATGCTGTTGGCGACGCCGCTTGCAGTCGTGACGCTCGAGCATGACGTGATACTTAAGGTGAATTCTGACAACAGCGCTTCAGTTACAGAACGCTATTTGCTGGGCCTGAACGAGAATGAAACTGCGTTATTCAACAAAATTTCGGAAAGCAACGTCAACAGCATAACAGAATGGCAGAAGCTTCTTCCCGGGATGAACGCTTACGTGCTCGGCGAAACGCCTTCATTCCAGATAAGCACGTCCACAGCCAGCGGGGGACAGTTTGGAAACGAAGTGAAAATAGAGTATTCGATAGTAAATTTTTCTTCGAAAGTAGAGACAAGCGGCAGGTATGAAGTGTACAGGATAAACGGGACACAGTTCAGGTTCTACGACGCGAACACAGGCATATTCAGTATCGGCTCAGCTGACCTGACGATAATACTGCCTGACGAAGTCACAAGCGCCAACATCCTTGAAACAACCCCTAAGCCGTGGATATCAAGCGGCAACTCCTTGCGGTGGATAAGCGGCACAAGCACCAATTCTTTCACCGTCGTTTACAGAAAGGAAATCAAGATAAGCGAAAGCTTTGACTTCAACAGGCTAATCGAAACGTACTTCGTCAAAAACCCGTTTTACGGAGGGCTCATAGTGGCGGTGGTCATCGTGAGCATAGCGTACAGGAAGCAAATCATTTCACTCATAAGCGAGTCGTTTTCCTCGGAAGAAGAAATACAACCGCCGAAACGCGAGTCATAAAGAGTAAACAAGGCTCGCCAGCAAAAACGCTAAAACCGAGCCGGCAATCACTTGCGCCCAAGTATGGACCTTCATTCTCACGCGCATCCACATCACAGGAACGACTAACAAATGGAAGACATTGGCTTCTGGACCGAGTACGAACGAAAGCGCCGTAATTGGCAAAGTCACGCCTGACGCGTGCATGCTTATTTTCCACTTCGTGTTGATTAACGAAAACGCCGCGAACATCAACAGGTAGCTCAGCGAAATGTCAAACATAATCCTGTTTTTCAACGTGAGAAAGACCGCTGTCGAAACAAACGCTCCTGCTACCGTGGAGTCGTATAAAAGCTGGCGCGTTTTCCTGTCGGAAACGTTCAAATCCGCTTTGTTCCCCCTCCATAAGTAAATCACGGACGCCGTGGGAAGCAGAACCACCAGAACCGCGAAAATCAGCAGATTAACAGAACAGACAAGCGGGTTTTCTGAGGACAAAAGGCTGAAGGCGATGCCTGCGTAAAAAGCCGTGGCTGTAACGCTTGAAAACAGCGAGAAAATTTCAATAGGTTTCATTCTTTCACCTTGAATTTTTTCTTCTCGTTGATTTTGCCGCGCGCCACGCCTTCGTACTCGATGTTCAAATGCGCGGCCAGGTTCTGCAGAGAAAAGTCGTCAGTGACCAGCTTCGCGTGCAGGTCGAAAGCCAGCGCGACGACGCCGACGTCCGTCTCGCTAAGTTTCTTCAAAGCGCCTATTTCGCGCGCCACCATGCGGACATACTCAGTCATTTCCTCTGACGCCGATGAAACCCGTAAAGAGCCTTTCGCCCGCGCGGCGTCCGCGACTGAGCGCGAGCGCGCGTCTTTCAGCTCGTTCAGAACGTCTTGTGTCGTGAACGCCTCGCTTTCTTCGAGAATCTGCGAGTTGATGAACGCGGCGCTGTCCAGCACGATTTTCATAATGCTTTTAATATACATGATGGCTAATAAAAACGCTCGTTTTCAGCACACTGAACGAACGATGGTAAAAATGAACCTGACAAACCAAGAGAAGAAAGTCCTCCTTTCGCTTCAGAAAAAACCGAAGCAGACGATAAGCGAGCTGATGCAGTCCGCAGGCCTGCCTGAAGCGGGCGTGAACCGGGCTGTCGCGTGGCTGAACGAGAAAAAGCTTTGCGAAATCGAAGAGCAGACGAAAGAAACCATCACTCTGGACGAGGAAGGGCTGAATTACCACTCGCGCGGACTTCCTGAACGCGTGTTATTGAATGAAATAAGGAACTCGCCGAAAAGCGTCCGCGAGCTCACGAAGAAGTACGGCGAAGATGCTGTGAAAATCGGCACCGTGTGGCTCCGCAAACTGAACGCAGCCATGATAATCAACGGGAACGTAACGATAACGCCGAACGGAAAAAAACTGCTTGACAAGAAAACGCCTCACGAAGAAATACTGGCGCTGATTCACGCCGGCAAAAGCGTGC
>JAVYMF010000007.1:0-18284 GCA_038736665.1 archaeon
CCGAAGCACTTAGAAGACCTAAAGCGCGATTTGAAGCCGATAAGCGACGGAACTTACGAGTTCAACAACTGCTTTTTCATGCTTTCGTCAGAGATATCGCTGATTTACTCGCAGGATGGAAAAGGCAGGAAAGTGCACGTCGTAATGCTCGCGCCGGATTTAGAAGTGGTCGACCAGATAAACGAAGCGCTGGACAAGTGGGGGCGCCGCGACTACGACGGGAGGCCCATATTCGGGCGCTCGTGCATAGAATTAGCAGATGAGATGATGAAAATCTCGAAAGACATAATGCTGATTCCTGCGCACGCCTGGACGCCTTACTTCGGGGTGTTCGGCAGCATGTCGGGCTTTGACAGCGTCGAAGAGTGCTTTGCAGAGCGCTCGAAATGCGTTACGGCGCTCGAAACAGGCATGTCCTCAGACCCTGCTATGAACTGGCGATTATCTTCATTGGACAAATACGCTCTTGTCTCGTTCAGCGACTCGCACTCGCCGTACCCGTGGCGGCTCGGTCGCGAGGCGTGCGTGTTTGACTTGAAAAAGCCGTCTTACTTCGAGATGAAAAAAGCCGTGGAAGAAAAAGACAAGAAAAAATTCATAATGACCGTGGAAACAGACCCTGCTTACGGGAAATACCATTACGACGGGCACAGGGCTTGCGGGGTTTCTTTCCCTCCTGAAGAAACCAAGCGCTTGAAAGGCATTTGTCCAATATGCAAAAAGCCACTTACAATAGGCGTTGAGAATCGCGTCGAGCAGCTGGCCGACCGGCCAACAAGCTTCATTCCTGAAAACGCAATACCCTTCAAGCGCATAATCCCCTTGCACGAAATAATAGCAGCGATGCTAAAATCAACGCTCGCTTCGAAGAAAGTGAAAGAAGAAGCCGACAGGTTGATTAACGCGTTCGGCTCCGAGCTTAACGTCTTGCTGAAAGCGCCTGAAAAAACGCTGAAAGAATTAACGCACGAGCGCATCGCAGACGCTGTCATGCTAAACCGCGAGGGTAAGGTAAAGATAAAACCAGGTTATGATGGTGAGTACGGCAAACCCCTTTTTGACCAGAACGAAAGGATTGAAGAAAAACCGAAATGCGCGCCCCAGAAAACGCTCGGCGAATTTTAAGCATTCTTAAATAAGATAAGGCAGGTTACAGCCATTCTTTGATGTCTTTCAGGCAGATTTTGTCTTCTTTTCCAGTGGCCATGTCGCGGAGGACGACGCGGTTTTCCTCGACTTCGCGCGGCCCGATAATCACCGCGAAAGGAATGTTGCGCGAGTTAATGTACTCGAACTGCTTACGCAGGCTTCGGTTCATCAAGTCAGTTTCAGCGCTTATCCCTTCCTCGCGGAGCATCCGCGCGGCTTTCAGAGCTACGTCCCTAACTTTGTCATTGACGCAGGCCACGAACACTTTCACTGGCACGTAATCGCTTTCATACCCTATGATGTCCATCAGCCGGTCTATTCCCAGTCCGAAGCCTGTCGCAGGAAGGTCCTCGCCGCCATACAATTTAACCAGAGAGTCGTAACGCCCTCCAGAGCACACGCTGCCGAGCTTTTCGCTGCCCCGCACGAGCGTTTCGAAAACAAAGCCGGTGTAGTAGTCAATCCCGCGCACTATCGACAGGTCTATTTCTATGTTTTTGACTCCCATCTTTTCAGCGGATTCCTTGACTGCCTTGAGCTCGCTCAAGTCAGCGTCCTGCGTTCTTATCATCTTGAAGAACGCGTCAATGGCTTCCGCCGGTATGCCGTAGCGCTCCATTTCCGCGCGCACTTCGTCCTCTCCAATTTTGTCCAATTTATCGATTGCCCGAAAAGCGTTCTCTCGCTTTGCCTCGGGTATTCCGGCGCGCTCGGCCATTTCTTCAACGGCTTTTCGCGAGCTTATCCTGAAATAAAATTCCTTGTCAGTGACGGCGCTCAATAAGTCGTTGGCCACTGCTAATATTTCCCCGTCAGCGTCCGCGCCCTTAACGCCGATCAGCTCTAGCCCAGCCTGCCAGAATTCTCGGTATCGTCCTGCCTGCGGGCGGTCGTACCTCCACATGTTAGTGATGTAATAGAAGCGGATGGGTTTAGTCAGCGAAGGGTTCGAGGCGACTATGCGGCATATGGGCACCGTCGGGTCGAAGCGTAGCCCGAGTTTCCGCCCGCTCTTGTCCTCGAATGCGTATATCTCGTTCTCTATTTCAGGCCCGCTTTTCGTGGCGAGCAGTTCAAAGTCCTCAAAAGCAGGAGTGCATACTTCGCCGTACCCGTAAAGCTCGAATATTCTTCGCATTTTCGCGAACAGCGCGTTCCTTGCGGCCATCTCGCGCGGCAGGTAATCGCGCGTGCCGCGGGGGGGCTGCCATTCTTTTTTTTCCGCCATTTTATTCACGCCAATTTCGTTAGGGCCCGAACCGAGATTTGAACTCGGGCAACAGGATATCGGCGGCTTTCACGCGGGTTTCCGCAGAAAGACCTCCACAGTCCTGTGTGCTAACCGCTACACAATTCGGGCCGTCGTAATGATTCTTGGATATTCTCTCTCCTGAAAGCTCGTCAGGTTTTATCACTGCTTTTCCGCCTTTGACTGATAAAGAAACAGCGTCTTTTATTCTTAACTTCTTTCGCACCGCGACGGGTGGGACTAAGCGGCTCTTACTGTCGAGCTTGATTGCGTACGTGAAGGCATTCGCCCATTTCTACCGAAGTATTTTCGCGTTTTCCCACCTTATAAATGTATTTATTCCAAAGGCAAGCCGCTGGACTGCCTTGCACAGGGTGTTATGCTGTTTTTACCAGGGTTGAACGTTTTTATTCGAGTAACGCATTCGTTTATCGCATGGAAAAGTTCGAGTTGCGTGACAAGACGATTTTTGACTTTGACAGCGCGCTGATATCCTCTCTCGGGGGGAGAATGGCGCTCGTGCACGTTTCGCTGCTGCACGACTTAATAGTGCGCATGGAAGGCAGCTTCGGACCCAGCGTTTGGGACGTTTTTTACGACTACTCTAAAAAAAGCGCAGTGCAGCACGCGTACAAGTTTTTCGACTCAGAATACGTCAAAAAATACCTTACGGAGAACGACTTGACTGCCGACGATGTTTTCAGTTTGTCCATCGGCATTCTCGCCCAATACGGGCTCGGAAAAGCCGAGGTATCGCCCGCCGGACTGCCTGAGAACGAAGGGGAAGTACGCGTGCATAACTCGTCCGTCGCCGATTACCTCGTTAAGAGAAGAGGCGTTTCTTCAAAGCCGTCGTGCTATTACGTCGCTGGACTTATCGCAGGCTTCGCTTCCGTGGTTTACGGGAAGGACTTGGACGCGAAAGAAGAAAAATGCGCGTCAACAGGGTCGGAAGACTGCGTTTTCCGAGTTTTTCCCTCGCGCGAGAAATTCACCCGCGTGTTCCTGCGGGAGCGCGGCACAAGCGGCTTGAGAGGATGAAATGCGCGAGGCAATGTTCTGGAAAAAAGAAAAAGGCGCCGTGAAGTGCGGCCTTTGTTACAGGAACTGCGTCATTCCAGAAGGAAAATACGGTTTTTGCAGAGTGCGAAAAAACGAGAAAAACACGCTGTACGCCGCCACGTACGGTCGCGCTTGCGCGGCTTTCGTCGACCCTATTGAGAAAAAACCGTTTTACCACTTTCATCCCGGCGAAAACGCGTTCAGCATCGCGACCGCTGGCTGCAATTTTCGCTGCCTGCACTGCTGCAACCCTGAAATATCCCAATCAGGGCCTGGCGTTGTTCCTGAAATGGACCTGCCTCCTGAACGCGTGGTTAGCGCGGCGCGCGACTACTTCACTAACATAATAGCGTACACTTACACTGAGCCGACGGTGTTTTACGAGTACGCGCACGACGCGGGCGTCATCGCGCGCAAGCAAAAAATGCTGAACGTTTTCGTCACGAACGGCTACGCGCAGACGCCGGTCATCAAGAACGCCGCGAAGGATTTTTTGGACGCGGCGCGCATCGACTTGAAAGGCGATGAGGAGCATTATAAGCGCGTTTGCGGGAACGTCGAGCTCGAAAACGTTTTGAAATGCATAAGGGATTATTACAAGACGCGCATGCACATAGAGATAATCACTCTCGTCATTCCCGGCGATAATGATAATCGCGCGTTCGTTTCGCGCATGGCTTCCTTCATAAAAGGGCTGGGGAGAAACGGAAAGAATATCCCGTGGCATTTCATCAGATTCTTCCCCTCTTACAAGATGATGAGCACGCCTGCAACGCCTGTTGAGACACTCGTTAAAATGCGAGACTGGGCGAAAGACGAGGGCATGAATTACGCTTATACTGGCAACATGCCTGGCCATGAGTACGACAATACTTACTGCCACAACTGCGGAACGCTATTAGTAAGGCGCTCGGGGTTCGGAGTCGCTGAAAATTTTTTGAAAAAAGACGCGAAGTGCCCGGAGTGCCGGGCGAAGATTCCCGTGGTTCTCTAGTGTTATTTCATGCTCGCGAGGTGCGAGAGCACGTTCATCTCGTCAATGCGCACTATCAAGCTGTGGGCGTACCACGCGCCTACGGCGAGCATCAGAATGAGTATTATGGCGCATATAAGCAGCAGCGTGTTGACTTTCAAGGTTTTCATCTGCAGATACTGAGAATATCCTACTTTGTATTTTCCTGTCGAATCACTCCATACGAGCGTTTCTTCTTTCTTAGCCATATTGCACACCTCTGCTGCTTTTATTAGGTTTTTTTCTTAAAAAACTTTTTTATTTCGCCTGAGAGCTTTTCGTTCTTCAAAAGTCTTGATTTTCGGCCATTTTATGTCTTTCCTTGTTTTTTTACTCATGTCGGCGAAATCATAATTCTTGCCGTGAACGTTCTTGAACCCGATTTTCTCGTAAAAAGGAATCGCTTTCTTGTAGCTGTCCAACCTTATTTTTTTCTTCCCAAGAGTAATGGCGTCTTGCTCTGCTATGCGGATAAGCATTTCTTGCAGGCCGAGCCGCCGGTATTTCTTGTGCGTGAAAACACTGCCGAGCACGAGGTGATCAGGGAGGATGGCGTAGCCCATGCTGGCTACTTCCTTGTTGGCGCGGCCGTTTTTCCCGCGGTCCATAACCTTGTAAGTAACCATGTCCTTGGCGTTCTGCACGCGGACCACTTCATAATGCCTGTCAAGGCGTCCGCCAGGCAGGTCCAAGCGCACAGGGCACATGAAAGGCACTTCAAAGCCGTACTTCTTGCGCATGAGTTAAGCTATGAAAAAACAGATATAATAAATGTTGTTGTACACAGCGAAACGCTGAACCAACATCGCTCTCTTTTTGATCGATCTTTTTTCTAGGAGAAGCATTCACATTCATTTTATGCTTCGACTTCGTGGAGAAAAGGCAGTGTCAAAGCCAGCCGAAAAAGTAAGCCAAGAACAGCGCGGCTACGCCGCCGAGCCCGCCTAAGAGCGTCACGAGTATCGTCACGCCGTTAAGCGGAATAGCAATGCCAAAAATGAATTTCGCGGCGAGGAGGGCGATGAATCCGACTATGGCGTTCGCGATGATGTTCTTCAAAAAGTAAAGTATTACGAAAGCGCCTATGACAAGTATTACCGCTCCGACCACGAGTTCCCAGCGGCCGGCAAGCGAGCCGACTGCCGAGCCAACGTTCGTGGCGTTAAGATCCAGCGCGAGTATTGCCGCGTTCATACTATTTTATATAGAGCGCATTTCATATAAATAATCGCGTTTTTTGGTTGTTTACAGCGAAGGTTATTGAATGGTTGATTTTTCCCAAGAGGAGCAGAAAATCGCGAAGCTGCTTTTAGCTCATCCCAAGACTGCTGAGGAGCTGCGCAAGGAATCGTCCTTGACGCTGCCGCAGGTGAACGAAGCGCTTAAGAAATTAATCAAGTTGCGACTCGTGGAAAGGACTGAAGACGAGAAGTACAAGCTCGTCAGCATTGTCGAGCAGGGCGTGCGCGGCAAGAGCGCCGGCGAAGTCATCGATAACTACCGCGTCAAGCTGACCATAGAAGCTCTGAGCCAGAGCAAAGAAGCCCTTGAAAAGCAGATGGAGCTGCTTGAATCAAAGCTGCGCTCGGAGCGCGTCCGCGTTCACTCGCTCGAGCGCGCGAGCGCCGAGCAGCAAGGCGAGAATTTTACTTCGTTCATTTCCCTGGATTGCTCGGCGACCTCGTTCAGCGACGTCATCAACCTCATTATTAATTACGGGCCTTCTTCCATAGAGCTCGTGAAGCCCAAAGAAGTGCGCCTGTCTTTAAGCGAGGCGCAGGAAGCGCTTAACGAAGTGGCGTCTGCTGTCCATTATTACATTTCATTAATATTGTCCTTAAAATATGCAGAATTAATGCAAAAAAAGACCAAAAGTCAAGACGAATAGACGATTGACGTAATATTTTTCGTCAAGTGTGCGTGGTTTTACCGTAACGTTTATAAACCGCCCGAAGATGATTAAGTTGCAGGGCAGCGGCTGAGCTGCCCTTTTCTGTCTTTATAACCAACACACCAAACAGCACCAACGCAAAAAATTGAGGTGAAAAAATAAATGAAAAGCATAAACATAAAGAGGGCCGCAGCAGTAGTGGCAGGAGCCGCTATGGTTGCAAGCGTAGTTACACCCGCGCTCGCAGCAGTCGGTCCGACACAAGCCGATGTCAACGCTCTCGTAGCGAACATCAAAGCCAACCCCGCCAACACGAAAGTCATAATCGGAACAAACGGCGCGGCAATCTCAGACGGCCTCGCGGCGGCTAAAATAGCTGCAGTGCTGGCGTCTTTGAACTACGAGCAGACGACAGTCGGCGACGTGACAGGAACAAAGTCAGTCACTGTGTCGACAAGCGGCTCAGAAGCAGTAACGCCAACAGCAAGCACGCAGTACATGGAGCTCGACAACTTGCACGGCTCGACAGGATACCTGGCTGACGGAACAGCCACGACTCTCACGAAAGAGAGCCTTGGAGAAGTCCTGAAAAAGCAGTCGCTGGTCGCATCGTCCGACTTCACTGGAACAATGGCTTCAGCGACGTACTACTACGAGGACAAAATCGAGCTGATGGGAGGAACAAGCGGACTCGCAGCCCAGTACAGCGAAGACACAGCAGGAACAAAAGGCCACGGCTTGTACATGGTATCTCCGTCAGGAGCCCTGAAGTACATAGTTGACTTCGGAGCAGGCATCCCGATAGGACCAACGATAAAATACCAAGAAACGCCCGAGCTATTGTTCTTGGGAAAAGCCTACGGCTTGAACTGGAAGGAAACGGAAAGCGGAAAGCTGGCCTTGTTCACAGGAGACAAGCAGGAAATGACAGAAGGCGACACGATAGTCCAAGGCGACTACGAAGTGACCTTCAAGTCAGGAACAAGATCAGGCGACAAAGACTACGCCGTCTTCCAGATAAAGAAAGGCGACGTCGTAAAAACCACAGGAACACTCACAACAGCAGACTCTGAAGAAGTGTTCTTCGGCACGGACAAAGTGTCAATATCCGCTGAATACGTGGGCTACGACCAAGAAACAGGCAAAGGATACGCCACAATAAGGCTCGGAACAGGCCTGCAGACCCTTGAAAGCGGAGACGCTTTCCCGGGAAACACAGACTGGGTCATTGACAGAGTCAACACTACATCAGGCGACACCAAACTCTTGACAGTCTCACTCAAGTACCAGAAGACCTACACAGGAACTTACTTGACAGGACTGGCGCAGGGAACAATGATAGACGGCCCGATAACAGCAGCCGGAACGCCTCTCTTCAAAGTAGGCCTTGCGGGATTCGGCTCAAAGAGCACGAACTACAAGACAACAACAGTATGGACCAAAGGAATGGGCGACTACAACGTGGGAGTCGGCTCTGAACTGATTCAGGTCAAATGGCAGTCAAGAGACGGAGTCACGCAAAAATTCACGCCTGAACACCCCGGAGAAGCGATAGTAGGGTACGACGACACGTATAATGCCAGGACAGGATTCACTCACGACATCCTGTTGAACACACAAGACTCAGAAGGCCACGTTGTCAAGTACGGCGTGATAAACGACAAAGTTATCTACCTGCAGTCAGTGGCAAAAGGCACAGACAACCGCTACACAGTCAAATTTAGAGTAGGCGGCTCAGACGGAGAGCTGGTTGAAGTCGCAGGACTACAGAACAACACCAACGCGAGCCTGGTTTACGCCTCGCCGACAGAACCAATCAACTGCAACCTCCAAGTGCTGGACTTCGTGGGCGGAACAGTTGACAGGAGACTCATCTCAATCGGAAACTCCGCGACGTGCGACGTATTGCCTGACGCAGTGCACTTCGGCAAAGCACTGGACTTCCCGGCGACAGGAGGAATACCTAAAATGGACCTCCGGGACGTGCTGGACCAGAACAACCCGTACATGGTCTTCTACGACACAACCGGAAGCCACTGGGTAGAAGTAGATTACTACTCCCAGCCGTCAACAGGAGTGCAAGCAGGACTGTACGTCTACGATGACAGCACAGACTTGTTTGACCAGACAGACACCACGAACTTCGCGTACGACTACAACAAATACCACATAACATACAACTCAATTGAAGCGGACGGCTCAGTGCTCGGAGAAGCAACATTCATAGTGCCGAACGAGCCGAGAAACGCCCTGATACAAGTCACAGGAACATCAACAGGAGCGGCCGCCGGACAGTCAGTCCTCAAAGTGGGAGACACAATCAGCAACGTGAAGATCGAGGCAATAACCTGCCCGTCAACAGTCAGCGGAACGTACTACAAGCAGAAAGGTGCCATATCACCAGAAAACCTCGTGGCGCTCGACTCAGCTGCTGCTGGAACATACCAGATAGTGGTCGGGGGTCCTTACGTCAACAACGTTGCGAAAGCGATGGCAGCAAAGGACATGATCACCGTCGAAGGAGCCAGCTACGTATACGCTGAAGGCAACAAACTGCTCGTCGCAGGCTACTCAGCAACAGACACCACGAACGCCGCGAACGAGCTGATACAGCTGCTGAAGGCATAAACACGCCTCAAAAACAAAACCATAAAAAACCATGGGGGCAATTTTTGCCCCCATTCTTTCTATATTTTTTTCAACGCTTTCTGACAAATCATTAAAAACCAACTCAGAGTAAGAAAAAACCAAGAAGTGAATAAAATGAAAAAACCGAACGCGAAAATAATACTAATCACAGTCATATTCGCGCTTGCCGCGGCCAACCTGCTCTTATTCAGCGGAGCGCTGAACCGAGGCGCGTGCTTCCGAGACATGTGCTTATACGGCGAAACAAGCGATCCAGTGAATGAGTTCCGCTTGCTCGTGAACTCGTCAAGCAAAGCCATTATAATCGCTGAAGGCGATGCCTCGCCGACGCAGACCACGGCTTACGTGGACATAGCGTTCTCCCAGCTGGCAAGCGACCTGTACCTCAAATCACCGAAATTAATAGCCATTGCCGTTAAGGACGGCGCCGCGATTAATTGCTCTTGCGAGAATTACGCCAACGGAACGTTCGCCGCTTGCCAAAACGACCTGGTTTACTGCACGTCCATTCAGCCGGCGCAGGACGAAATGATGATTATACTGAAATACCCGTCTTACGCCAAGAACGAAGCCGTGATAAAAAGCAGGACAATTGAACTCCGCGCCAACTCAGGAGCTTCCCTGTCAGGAATGGTTGAAGTTCTCCGCGGGCTTATTAAAAAAGGCGGTTAAGAAATGAAGCTTTCAGCAGTTATCCCTGCTTACAACGCTGAAAAAAGAATACCTAATACAATCAGGAGCATCAAAAAAATCAAGGAAATAAGCGAGATAGTGGTTGCTGACGACGGCTCGGCAGACAGGACGTCAGAAATATCCAAAAAGCTCGGCGCAAAAGTCGTGCGCCTGCCTGTCAACAAGGGAAAAGGAGCGGCAATGCGCGAGGGAGCGCGCGCCGCGGAAGGCGACTTAATCGTCTTCATTGACGATTCCCAGTTCGAGCCGAGCGAAATCCCCATCCTTCTTAATGAGATGAAAAAAAACAAAGCAGATATGATAGTGGGAAAGCGCAACTTCGACTTAATACCGTGGCAGAGGCGCATCACCAACTCGTTAACGAAATTGGCCATTCTCATGGGCACGGGCAAGCGCATAAGCGACCCGCTGTCGGGCTTCAGGATAATGCCTAAAAAAGCCTTCGAATCTTTGAACACGAAAGAAGACAGGTACTCAATAGAAGCGGACATAAACTTCAGGGCGATACTCAACCGCCTTAAGATTATCGAGCATCCAGTAACAGTGCATTACCACAGCCGCTCAGTCCTCAGGGCCTCGGCCCTTCGCTCGTGGCGCTTGGTTTTTTTCGAGTCGATGTTCAACGTTAAAACTGTTCTGAAAATTTGGCTCGGCTTATTCAGGTGACGTGCTTTTTCTGGAAAACAGGAGCGCCTACGGAGAAATAGCCGTTAGTGAAGACAACAGGCACGCCGTTGCTGTTCGTCTTGTTGTCGAACAGCGCGCCGGTTATGTTGTACTTGCTTATCACTCTCAAGTCTCCTTTCACGAACGACATGGCGTCGTCATACTTCTGCTCGTTGGCATACTCAACGTACAAGTCGGCGAGCACTTTCTTGTTAGTGTAATAAGCTATCGCGTGCCCGTAGTAAGGGTCGCTTACTACGCGGTCGCCCGGCACTCCCCCGAGGAAAAACAGAGGGCGCTCGGTCCACTCATTAAAAGCGCCGTTCTGCCCGTGGCTGGATATCCCGTAGTTGAAGTAAAAAATCGACGCGACGTTCAAGAGTCCGAGCGCGATTAATAAGTAGTAAAACTTCCTGCTTCTCAGAATGTCGTTCCTGAAAATCACGGCAGTAAGAAACACAAGAAGAATGCCCATGAAAACGTTCACGCGGTACGTCCCGAACAAGAAAACCGCCGTCAGGATAAGTATTAAGTTCCGCATTCTTGCATGCGCTTGGTTCTGAATGGCCTTGTACAGAGCCAGCAGCACAGGAGCTGTCCACAGCAGCAGGTAGCCGATGAACGCGCCTGCCGAACCCGTGATTCCGTAGCCCCACTCAGTGGCTTTTATCTCGTAAGGCAGCCCTGCGCGCAGCAGCACGGGAGAGTAGAAAACCAGGAAAATAAGCCCCGCAAGCGCGGCAGTCCTGGCTGTTTCCTTAAGCCTTGCCTTGTCGTTCATCACGAAAGCAAGGAAAGGGTATGCTATCAAGTAGCTGCTGTGCATCAGGCCGCTTATGGCGACAATGGCCGCCAGCACGATGGTCCTGTGCTTTCCCATGGAATACCCCAGCGCGAAGAAGAACAGCGAAAGCCCGAGCATGTGAGCCGAGTAGCCGAAAATCCACAGGAGCATGAAGTTCTGCGTCAGCACGCCAAGAAAGAAAACCATCGTTACGCGCGGCTCGAGCTTCGCGCGCGAGGACAAGTAAAACGCAGACAGAGCTATTGAAACGTTCGTTATAATCTTGAATATCAGGTCGGACTCGATGTTGAACTCAAGCCCGGTCATCTTAAGGAAGCCGGCTTTCATCGTGAGGTAACCTGGCACGAACGTGGACAAGCGGCCCAAGTAGCTTAATGAATCGTTCTCGGGAATGCCGCTGTTAAAGTACGCCGCCCTCGCCTGGCGCTCGTAATACACGTTCCAAGCCGTGTTGTTCGACGGGAACACGAACTCTCCCGCGAGAGTCAAGCCTACTACTGTCAATAGCGCGAGAGCCAAGTACTTTTTCATCTTTTCTTCCATACTATGCTTGCACCTATTATGACCAGCGAAAGCGCCATAAGCGCTTCGCGAGTCAATGACAAGAACTGGTTCGCTACCAGAGTTATGAGCGCGAACGAAGCGAAAGAAAACATCAATGCTTTGGTTGTGCCTTCAACAGTCCTGTCGTAAAACAAGATGAACCCAGGCAAGAGCATAAGCGCCAGCCCGAGCGCCAGGTCCAGCAGGTTTATCCCACCGCCGCTTCCTTTCACGGCAAACTCTTTGCCCATCACGTAAATCCTGCCATCGTACACGGGCTGAATCTTTTGGACCATCTTCGTTTCGTACGGGCGCAGTTCCACATATTCCGTCTGGTAAGAGAACTCGACCAAGTACACGCTCGTCTTAGGCAGGCCGTTGTGCAGGGAAACATTGACTTTCCTGATGCTGCTCAGCAAAAACACGTCCACGTAGCCAGAGTCGGGAACAGCGGTTATACTTTCATTTTTTTTCTCGTAATCAAAAGACACCCTAAGAGAATCTGCGATCACGGCCACTGAATGGACGCCGTAATCAGAAGGCACACACCTGTGGTGCTCGGCGTTATAGTCAATCAGCTCGGACGCCACCGCAGCGCCGTCCTGCTCGATGAACAATACTGCTTTTTTCGCCTGAGGGGAAACCAGCTTGAAAGAAAAGCAGGCGCTTTCGTTCCCGTATATTACCCTGTCGAAGTAAGTCAAGTAAAGCTCGGAAGGCTTTTCGTAATTCGGCCCGATAAAGTTTTCAGTGGCAACGTAAACCGCGCCCGCCAGCGCCGTCACCACAGTCATAGCCAGAAGCAAGCGGAAGTCCCTGCTTTCAGTCCGCTCGCGGCGCTTCGCTTTTTCCATACGAAATCACTTAAACAAACTCTCAATGACTGTCGTCGCGTACGCCCCTTTCGGGAGCGAAAAACGCACTATGTAATAGCCATTCTTATGCTCGAGAACTTTAAAACCCTTTGGCTCGACGAACAAATCGCGCCGTTCGCCAGGCGAGCTCATTTCAGGCATGCATTTCACTGAAAAATCCTCAAGAGAAACGCCTTCCTTTTCAAGAACTTCTTTTTCTTCCTTCGTTTTTATCGTTGTCCCGTAGCCGAACAACGGCCCATCCTTGTAATTCTTCTTTTTCCTGACGACAACATCAAGGTACTTGTTGAACAAGTAAGACTGGTAAGCGTGCACGAACATCAGTTTAAGGAATTTCGGCAGAACTCGGAGGGCACCGATGTAGTCGCCGGGGTACTCCGCGAGGTGCGCTATCATCAAGCGCTCGAATTTAAGGTGTTTCGGAAAGTAATTAATCGCTGAGCGGAAATCTTTTTCTCTGGCGAGGCGCTTCCTCGCTTCCTTGACTTCGTCCGGTTCGCTTTCGAACGCTTTTGTCAAGTAAATCATAACAGCTTTCTCAGGATTCTCCTTTATTATTTCCCGCCCGACCAAATGAGTCACAGAGCGGGTCGTTCCGAACCGCTGCTCCCCGAAATAATTCGGAATGCGTTTCATTTTCCTCATTTTTTTAGCGTACACTTTTACCGTGAAGCGGTTGCCTTTCAAATCCCCGAGCTTCACGCGCTCGTTAGAGTAGCGCAGCGGCATTAACTTTATGTCCTTGATTAAAACGCGCTCGACGTCTCCTTTTTTCGCTCCTACGATGGATATCCTCTGGGCAGTCAGCGCGGTCTTGTCCTTCATGCCCGCGAAGCCGACACGCTTCGGAGAAAAATGCAGTCGTTTCGCGATTTCGCGCACCGCAAGATGCGTGTCCCAGTTCCGCTTCACGAGAACGCACACCAGCTCGTGGCCGCGGCTCTTCTCGTCGAAGGAATACGTGCCGTTCACGTCCAGCGTTTCCCCTTCGGGGGTTATCTCCTCGACAATAAAGTCTTCAGCGCAGCGCTTTATTTCGTGCATACGCTTGCACCTAATGAGTCTTGTACCTGAGGAACGCGCCGATTCCCGCGAACGCCAAAAGAAACTGCTGGCCTTCGGACGTATCTTCGGAAATCATCTCGACGTGAGTGCCCATCCTCTCGGCAATCTCAGTAAGCTCGTTTATCTTCGCTTCGTCGACGCCTTCCGAGAGAAGCAGCTTGTCCGCCTGCCCGTTTTCAAGAGCTGTTTTCACTTCGTTAAAGCCGTAAGTAGCTAGCCCGTTCGTCACGGCCTCTTTCAAGAACTTGTCCAGCATTTCTTTTTCCGCGGCCACTTCCAGGCCCTTGATTACGTCCGAAGCTTTTTCCTGCACTTCGCGGATGCCGAACTCGTCAGTATAAGACGTGTCTGGCGTCGCTTTTATTTTTTCCTTGACATTGTTGAACAAGTAGTCACCGTTCAAAAAAGAATACTTCGTCGGTCCTGGCCCGCCGAAAATCACAGCTTTCACTTCCTTGCCAGCGAAAGACTCGTTGCATATCTCGCCGATTTCCACGAAAAACTCGTGAGTCGCTTGTTCTATCAATCGCTGCATGCGCATGGCCGACTGCCCTCCCTTGTGGTGCTTTCCTGGGACGGTTGATGTTATGTGCTTGAATATCGTAGTCTTCTTGCCTTTCAAATACGCGAACGTAGCTTCCCTCCTGTCCATCACCACAAGCCCGTAAACGTCTTTCTGCTCGTACATGTCCTCCAAGGGTTCTGTGAAGAACGTCGAGTCGCAGCGGTATATAGAAACTTGAATGTCGTCAGGGGGAATAATCGTGAAAAGTTCGACGTTGTTCCCTATCATTCCTGAGAAAATCGCGACGCCGTGCTCAGGAGGCTTGCTCACCCCCTTGAGCATCGTGAGGATGCGGTCGATGGCGGCCTGCACGTTTTTCCGCGTCGACTTGCTTTTGATGTTCGCGGCTTGGCCGTACTCGTCCCGCAGGCGATTCGAAACTTCGTTCACGTTCGCGCCGGGCTTAATGTACACACTAATCAGCTCCGTGCCCTGCCCCCTCTGCTTTTTGAGGAACTTGAGCTGCTTCCTGAACTCGTACATTTCTTTTGACTCTTGAGGCATCAGAAACCGCCTTGATGATAAGGTTATTAAATGAATATAGGTTAATGAGTATTTAAACGCATTCAGGAGTGCGTTGAAAATGAAAACAGTTATCTCCCTCGGCGGCTCGCTCGTTTACAAGAACGGCATAAACGTTCCTTACTTGAAGCGCTTCAGCGCTTTCGCGTCAAAAATAAACGGTTCGTTGGCGATTTCAGTCGGCGGAGGAAAAATCGCGCGCGAATACGTGGAAAAAGGCCGAGCGCTGGGAGCGAACAATTTCGAGCTGGACGAAATATCCATACAGCTCGTGCGCGCAAATTCGCGGTTAGTCGCTTCCTCTTTAAAGAAAGCCCTGTTTTTCGAGGACTTTGACGAGGCAGCGAACCATTTCACTGCAAAAAAAAGCCTCATAGTCTTGGGCATGGGCACGCCGGGGCAGACAAGCGACTCGACGAGCGCCCTCTTCGCCGAAGAAGTCGGCGCAGACCGCTGGATTAATTTGTCGAACGTGGACGCGATATACGACCGCAACCCGTCTGAGCGCGGCGCGAAAAAAATACCGAGAATGACGCACGCCGAGCTGGTAGCGTTCGCCGAAAAGCACGACGCCAGGCGCCCGAGAGAAAACTTCATCATCGACTCGCTGGCAGCGAAGATACTCGCGCGCTCGAACATCGAAGCGCATTTCGTGAACGGCGAAAAACTGCGCGACGCGATGAAAGCCGTTAAAGGCAAGCGGCATGGCGGAACAGTTGTGAAGGACTAAAAGCTTAAAAACTCGCTTCGCTTTACCATATTAACGGTGATTTTGTGGCATTCGGGAGCTTTGACAAGGCAATAGCTAATTCTAAGCTGACGTACGCCGAGAAATACAGGAAAGCCACGATGGACGACTTGAACATGTTCAAGAACGTTCTCGGCGCGAACATTCACATCTCGGAAAACGGGCAGCTGGCGACCATCAACCTGAACGGGTACGTAGTCAACGTGTCGATAGTATACTGAGAAACGAGCTACTTCAACTCGCCAGGCCAACAGCGCGCTGTTGGATTGCGCATGCTTTTCGCTTTGCTCAAGAGCATAGTTCCTTGAACTCGTCAGGAAGCAATAACGGCTTTTTGTAGTTCTTCCAGTCGTCCAGAACAATCCTCGGGCATGCAGTTATGACGTACGCGTCGAACGGCAGGTAGTCCACCGCGTCCGGCGTGATGTTGTTCAGCGAAATCAAATACGCCGGCCATTTGCTCGTTTTCTTCAGAGAATCAGCCAATGAAAGGTTCTTCTGCCCGGACTTCTGCGAGTAAATTATACCGAACGAGCGCGCTTTTCCAGCTTTTTCCTTGCGAAGCAAGCGTTCTTTGTCCCACTCTAACGCACTTATTTCCGACACGTTTCCGGTGTAAGGGTCCGCCTGAACCGTGCGTTTTTTTGAGAAAAACGCCGCGCCAAGAGAATGGAACCTCCCTGACCCAACGAACAAAACACAGTCAGCGTCGGCGTTAATCACGGAAGAAAAATCGCACCCCAAGACCTGCCCCGGCTTCGTCTTCAAGCCCGTCTTGCCGAACAACACTGTCTTCCCGTGCTTTTCAAGCGTTTTTTTTATTTCTTCCAAGCGGTGCAAGTGCTGGGCAGTGGTTGCCAGCGCGACGCGCTTTCCGAGCAATGGAACTGCTTTCTCAACAACGCGCGCGACGTCCAGCTCTGAATGAGTTTCGACGTAAATCACGTTCTCATCATCAAGCATTTTTGAATGTCCGAAATGAACAGTCACGTCACACTCGCTAACACGCATCAAGTCGCACGCCCCGAAGCACGGGTCGGCGCTCAACACGCATTCTGCGTTTATTCCGTCCATTATTTCTTTTGCGTATTTTTTCAGGCCTTCTGGTAATTGAATGAGAACGCGCTTCGCCTTGCGCTTTTTCAGCTCGGCGTTTATTCTTTTTATTTCGAAGTCGTATTTCATCATTATTTTTCAGGTTAAACTTATATAAAGCCGCTAGGACTCATATTTTTTCATGTTTAAGATAAAAATAAACGATTTCGAGAAGAGAGTGCCGGTAGTTAAATCAAATGACGTGTATGACATACATGACTTGGAGCTGGAGCACCTCACGGCGTCTGTCACTGTACTCCACCCAGGCAAGCAGACAAGAGGTCACTCTCACGAGAACATAGAGGAAATTTATTTTTTCCTTAAAGGAAGAGGCAAAATGCTCGTCGGAGAAGAAGAAACAAGCGTCAGTGAGGGGGAAATGGTCATGATTCCATGCGGCGCTTTTCACAGGGTGATAAACGATTCCGGCGAAGACATGCGCTTTTTAGCTGTTTTTGAAAAATACAAAAGAGAATGAGATGGGGCCGCTGGGAATCGAACCCAGAGCCGTTGGTATGCTCCGATTCACTGGAAGCGAATCAGTACCAACGATTGATATCATCGTTCCGCCCTGCGGCGGAACTCATCGCTCCAGACAGAACCTCTGGAGCCAACGATGTTGCCACTACACCACAGCCCCAACTGCTTTAAATACACGGCAACGCATATGATTATCAAGAGTTTTGTTTATATTCTTTGCTTATGAGTGGTTTTAATGAAGCCTGTCAAAGATATTCACGTTAGCCCGTCGATGCATTTGAACGACCTTATGGCGCAGTATTACGAGTCAGGAGGTTTCACAGCTAAAAAATTAGGCGTAGCAGCGGCCATAATGAGAAAAATGGCAGGAGACAAGCGCTGCTTCAAATTTTTTTCTTTTCCTGCGTGCATCGTTTCCACCGGCACGCGCGGCGTTATCCGCGATTTAGTCAAAGAAAAAAAATTCGACGCCGTGATAACGACGTGCGGCACGCTTGACCACGACCTTGCACGCGTTTGGGAGGACTATTACCACGGCGAGTTCAACGCCGACGACGCTAAGCTGCGCAAGCAAGGCATTAATCGATTAGGCAATATCTTCATTCCAAACTCGTCTTACGGCGAAGTGCTCGAGAAAAAGCTGCTGCCTGTCCTTGAAAAGATTTACAAGAAAGGCGCGCGCGACATCGCGCCTTACGAGCTCGTGTGGCTCATCGGAGAGCAGTTGGAGAATGAGAAGAGAAAAGAGGAAAGCATCGTGTACTGGGCTTACAAGAACAAAATCCCCGTGTTCATTCCAGGCATTACTGACGGTAGCGTAGGATTTCAATTGCATGTGTTCATGCAGGACCACAGGGATTTTCGCGTTGACGTTTTCAAGGACGAGCGCAAACTGGAGGACATCGTTTTCAACAACAAAATAACCGGCGCTTTGATGATCGGCGGCGGCATTTCAAAGCACCACGTCATCTGGTGGAACCAGTTCAAGGACGGCCTTGATTACGCAGTGTACATCACGACGGCTGAAGAATACGACGGCTCCCTTAGCGGCGCCCGCTTGCGCGAAGCGGTGTCCTGGGGCAAAGTGAAGCCGTCCGCCGAGTACATCACCGTCGAAGGAGACGCTACAATACTGCTGCCGCTGTTAGCAGGTTCTTTTTGAAACGGAAAAAGCTGTCAGCGGGCCCGACGCGATTCGAACGCGCGGCCTGTTGC
>JAVYMF010000008.1:0-18018 GCA_038736665.1 archaeon
TTCCTTTGTCTACAAGGCTGTCTCTTCCCGACATCGAGTGGAAATAATATTCCGTAGGTGTGAGTCCTTCGATGTAAGAGTCCCTGATGTAGCCGCGTGCCTTCGCCGATATGTCCCCCTCCTTGAAGTAGGGGATTGTCTTGTTCCTGTAGCCTCTCAGGATTCTTTTACCTCTCATTGAAGTCTGACCAAGGCACGCCGTCATTTGCGTGACGTTGATCATCGAGCCGCGGATTCCTGCCTTACCCATTAGCACTGCTGGATTATCTTTGCCGAGATCATGCTCAGCGATTCTCCCTGCTTCGTTCCTCGCTTCAGTCAGCACCGTCATTATCAAGTCTTCAAGCGTTTCCTCACTAGTTTTTCCGGGCGTTCTTTCCAATCGCCCGCGCCTATATTCTGCTATTAATTCGTCGACTTTTTTCTCAGCGTTCGTCAGCAATAACGCCGCTTTTTTGATAGCGTCAGGCGACAATTCGTAGTCAGACACCCCTATGGAATACCCTTTGAGCATTATGGCGTGCAGCGCTAGTTTCGTAGACTGGTCCAGGAAATCGCGCACTCTTTCAGGGGGATTTGTTTCCACTATTTCACGTAAGAGCTTTCCGCTCATCCCCTCTTTGTCTATGGTCCCCGAAATTAGTTTTCCGTTCTCTATTTTCACGAAAGCTTCTGCTTCGCATTTCTCGCGGTCGCATGAGCCGCATTTCCTGCACATTTTTGATTTGTATTCTAAATTTATGTTTTCGGGAATAATCATTTAGAACAATTCTTTCCCAGTGTAAGTGTCCTTTTTTCCGTTTTCAGGCAATGAATGGATTCCGATGCGCGCCAAAAGCCATAGCGCTGTTTCTTTGTCGAACTTCGCGTCCTTTCGCGTGAGCAAGTACGCTCCTGTGATGTGGTCGTGTTCGCCCCCTATCAGTGGCTTGCTTTCTCTGACTGACAGAACGTTTTTCTCGACTTTCATGAGCTCTTCGACTTCTGCTTTCGCTTCTTCTGTTTGAGGAATGTGTAGGTTCATTTCGTCCCCATCAAAGTCGGCGTTGTAAGGAGAGCAAACAGCGTCGTTAATGCGGAATGTCTTTCCGGGCAAGACGCGCACTATGTGACCCATCATTGACACGCGGTGCAGTGAAGGCTGCCTGTTGAATATTGCTATGTCACCGTCTATCAACTGGCGCTCCACCACGTACCCCGGAGCCAGCTCTTGGAGCACTTCTTCGCGGTTCAGCTCGGTTATTTTCTTCCGCCTTCCGTCAGGGCGTATTACGTAGTTTGCTCGCGGGTAATCTTTGTTAATAATATACTCTTTCAGCTGCTCTATGTTCCATTCAGTAACTGTTTCAGGCACAGTCAACTCTTCGGCGATTTCTCGTGGCACGCCTACTTCGGAAATAGATAGCGACGGGTCGGGGGAGATCACTGTCCTTGCAGAGAAGTTGACGCGCTTTCCCGACAGGTTGTACCTGAACCTTCCTTCTTTTCCTTTAAGCCTTTGGAACAGCGTTTTCAACGGTCTTCCCGAGCGGTGGCGCGCTGGAGGGATTCCTGCGACCTCGTTGTTAAAGTAAGTGGTTACGTGATACTGCAGGAGGTCCCAAAGGTCTTCTATGATCAGCTGTGGGGCTCCTGCCGAGATGTTGTCAGCAAGGCGCTGGTTTATTCTGAGCACGTCCACGAGCTTGTGCGTGAGGTCGTCTTCGGAGCGTTCTCCTGTTTCCAGCGTAATCGAAGGTCTTGTCGTTGCCGGAGGCACAGGCAGGACTGTCAGCACTGTCCATTCAGGCCTGGCAACGTTAGGATTTACTCCTATCAGCTCAAGGTCAGAATCAGGAATGCGCTCGAGACGCTCGCGAATCTGCGACGGGAAAAGCCTCTGCTCGTCCTCGTAAAAAGTCGTCGGCTTAAGCAGCTTTATTTTGCCCTGTTTTTCCTTGCAGTGCGGGCATTTGTTGGCTTTCTTGCTTTTTTCAATCAAGTCAATGGTCTGCTCTTCTTCTGCTTCGATTTCTTCTTTTAGCATCAGCTGCTTGAACTCCTCTATTTTCGACGGGTCGACGAGCAGCCGCCCGCACTTAGAACATGTCGCTTTGAGCAACGTTAGAATCATTTTCACATAGCCGATGTGAACTACCGGGCGCACGAGTTCTATTGAGCCGAAGTGCCCGGCGCAGACATTCATTCTCTGCCCGCATGTCTTGCACCGCAGTCCCGGATCGATGACGCCGAGGCGCAGGTCCATCAGCCCGCCTTCTATAGGGTACCCGTCGTCAGAGTAAGTGTCAGGCGTCACGATACGCACGGTGCTCATTTTTCTTACTGTTTCCGGCGACAGGAGTCCGAAATCAACTGATTTTATTTTCTTTCCTATCATGATTAATCACGCCTTATCTTCCAACCGCAGTTTTGGATAAATCCCCATGGCTTTTATTTCGTTAAGCAACAGCTTGAAAGCGTAGCTCATCTCTATGGGGTGGACGTCAGTCGAGCCGCACACGCTACAGTATGATTTCCTTCGTATCTGGTCGTTTATGGCTATCATGCCGCACTTGTCACAGACAAGCTCGGTCACTTTGTCAGACTCTTCCAGCAATCGTTCCATAAGAAGCATTGAAGTGCCGTGCCCTATCAGGCAGTCACGTTCCATCTCCCCGAAACGCAGGCCTCCTTCTCTGGCGCGCCCTTCAGTAGGCTGCCTTGTCAGTATCTGCACAGGGCCGCGGGCTCGGGCATGCATCTTGTTCGCAACGAGGTGCTTGAGCTTCTGGTAGTACACGACGCCGACGAATATTTCCGCTTCGATTTTCTTGCCGGTCACTCCGTCGTACATTACTTCTTTGCCAGTGTTCCTGAAACCGTACTCCTCCAGCACCGCTCTCAAGTCTTTTTCTTTTTCACCGTCGAACGCAGTGGCGTTGACATGCTTTCCTCGCATACATGCCGCCTTTGCGCCGATGCATTCCAGTATGAATCCGGCTGTCATTCTTGACGGGATGGCATGGGGGTTCATGCACATGTCAGGGACTATTCCGTTTTCAGTGAAAGGCATGTCTTCATTTCTGGCAATTAGTCCCACTATTCCTTTTTGCCCGTGGCGGGCCGCGAACTTGTCGCCTATCTCCGGCACCATTATGTCACGGGTGCGCACTTTCACGAGCCTGTTGCCTCCCTGCCCTTCTGTGAGTATGACCCAGTCCACTTTTCCTTTCTCGCCTGCCTTGATTGAGAGGGAGTTCTCTCTCCTTTTTTCTTCTATCGAGCCGAACTCCCCTACTTCCTCTAGGAAGCGCGGGGGCGACGTTTTTCCGATTATGACGTCGCCGCCTTTTACCATGAATTCAAGCTCCACTACGCCGTCTTTGTCCAAGTACTTGTACGACTCTTCGCCGCGGTACCCTGCGATTTCAGGGCTGATGGCCTCGATTTTGTCTTTCTGGCCTCCGGGATATCGGCGCTCTTCTGTTTCGTACGTCCTGAAATAAGCAGTGCGCCCGAGCCCCCGCTCGACGCTGGATTTGTTTAGCACGATAGCGTCGTTGATGTTGTAGCCGTAGAACGGCGTCACGGCGATGACGAAGTTCTGTCCTGCGGCTTTCCTGTCAAGCCCAGCAATGGGCGTGTATCCTGTTCTGGCTATCGGCGCCTGCGGGTAGTACATTATGTGCCCTTGCGTGTCAGTGCGCAGGTTGAAGTTTGAAGCGTAGATGCCCAGCGATTGCTTCAGCATCGCTGTGCTCATCGTCACCCTCGGCGACGAGTTGTATTCAGGGAAAGGCGAAACAGCCGCTACAACTCCAAGCATCAGCGAAGGATGGATTTCTAAGTGAGTGTGCTCTTTCGTGACGTCCTTCTCGTCCATTGCAATGTAAGCGTTTTCTTCTTCTTCTGCGTCCAAGAACTCGATTATGCCGTTCTTAACGAGGTCGCTGAAGGACATCTTGCCTTCTTTAAGCATTTTCTCGTGTTCTCTCGTGAGCTTTGCTTTGCCGTTCTCGACCACGATAAGAGGGCGGAAAGCCCTTCCCTCGTCGGCGTTGATGTACACTTCGTTAAGGTCTTCGTAGTAAGCCACTGTAACGTCGTAAGGAAGCTTGCCGGCGCGTCGCCTTTCTTTCACTAACTGCACGAAATCAACTGGTTTGCTGTGGAACCCCACGAGGCTGCCGTTCAAGTAAATGCTCGCTTCTTTCATGATAAAAACATCGCCGTGATTTTTTATTTCTTGATAAGCGTGACGCCCATGTCCTCCAAATCCTTTTCAAGGCCTTCTATTTCGCGCGAAGAAATGAAGCAGCTTAAAGCCATGTTTTTCACGAGCCCGACGCTCTGCCCTTCAGGGGTTTCGTTCGGGCAGATTTTTCCGATGTGCGTCGGGTGCAGGTCCCTGGCTTCGAAGTGCGGCTGCGTTTTCTGCAGAGGGGAAATCACGCGCCTCAAGTGAGACAGCGTGCTTATGTGAGCGATGCGGTCGAGGAGCTGAGATACTCCCGTGCGGCCGTTGATCCACGTGCCAGTTGCCATCGCGAACTTTATCCTGTCGCTCATCGCGTCGGGGCGCACCAGCGTGCGTATCTGCATTTTTCTTCCCCTCGTGAACGCGCGTTCTATCTGGTATTTTATGTCCTTCACAAAGTAGCTCATGGCATACCTGAAAAGCTCTTCCATCAATTTTCCTGAGATCTTCACGCGCTTGTTGGCGTAATGGTCCCTGTCGTCTTCCTCGCGTTTTCCTTCGGCTACTTCGATGCATCTTTCAATCATTCGCACTAAGAAATACGCTTTTTTCTTCCTGTCCTCTGCATTAAGACCCACGTGAGGCAGCAGGTAATTGTCAAGAATGTAGCCGGCGCGGTTCTTCCTATACTCCTCAGGCTGTCCGGCTGCAACGCGCTTTCCCAAGTAGTCCAGCGCGTCGTCCTCGTCCTTTATTTCCAATCCTTCAAGGTTGATGAGAACATCGTTTAATACTTCAGGCTTTTCAGAAAAAGCTTTTATCATTTTTGCTTTGGTGTCGAAGCCCAGGGCTTTCAGCACTATAAAAATGTTCAGGTTCTTCGGCGAAGCTGGAAACGAAATGTACGTGAGGCCGTCGTCCTTACGCTCGATCTCGATTTTCGCTCGGAAGCCCCCTTTCACCGAGAATATCCTTCCGACGACCTCCTTCTTTCCCCCCTTCATTTCTTTTGATACAATCATGCGGTTCGGGGCCAGATCCTCCACGGAAACGAGCACCTTTTCGCTGCCGTTGATTATGAAATAACCACCCTGGTCGTCGATATCCTCACCCTGCTTAATTAGCTCCTCGTCGGAGAGACCTTTCAAGCGGCACAAGTCAGATTTAACCATCACGGGCAATTCGCCGATGTAAATTTCTTCGCGGTCCTTTTCAACGCCGTCCTCAAGAATACTCATTTCGACAAACACTGACGCGGAATAAGTGCGGTTGCGCAGGCGCGCTTCCATCGGCCAAAGCTCTCGTTTCGAGCCGTCGGCTTCCGTGACCACCGGCTTCTCAAGGCGTATCTTGTGGAATCGCACTTCAGTCTTTTCGCCTGGCTTGTTCGTTTCAACGTTTATTTCCTCGATTATCTTGTGAATCTTATTGTTCACGAACTCGTTGTAAGAATCAATATGCTGCTTCACAAGAGGGTACTCCTTGAAAAGAGCTTCCACTGCTTCCCAATGATACATTATAGCACCTAAATTACGACGCGGTAGTACACGGTTTCGCCGGCTGTCGGGCTTTTCCTGGTTATCCTCAAGACATTTCCTCTCTTTGCGTCAATCGCTTTCACGACAGGATCAGAATCCCTTATTTTCGGGAGCTCATCAATAGTTGCGCCTAAGTTTTTCAGAACAGCATCCGCTTCTTCCCTTGATAAAATCTCGTGCCTCGGCACTAACTCGTGCTCGAGAATCAAATTCTTGTTCAACAGCTCACCCAAAAACCGAAAAACTAGATTCAGTAACATTTTTTTGTTATCCTCCTTTAAAAACCTTTCTGTATATAGCACGCGTGAGAACGCCCCAGCACAACAGCAGACTGTTGGATTGTCTGCACTGTGAAGTTTCGCTGTGCTCACCAGAGTTGTTCCGCGCATTTCCCGCAAAGAAAAATGGAACACCCACAGAGATTTGCACGCAACTTTAACAAAGTTGCATAAAACGCATTTCTTTTGATACCCTGCCTTTTCTTTCGCGAGGAAGACGCAGCGCCCCAGCCGGGATTTGAACCCGGGTCCCGGCCTCGACAGGGCCGGATCCTAGACCACTAGACAACCGGGGCAATGATTTTTTGAAAAAATAAAAAAATCCCGCCGGTGAGATTTGAACTCACGATCTCCCGGTAACAGCGCCGAAACGCAACGACGTCGCGTTTGAATCGTACTACAGCCAGGCGCACTACCACTGTGCTACAGCGGGTTTCGGGGTTTACTTTCTATTATATTATCTTTATCTATTTTTAAGGTTCGCTAGTACTTTCTCTGCACTGGTGAAAGCAGCTTTTCTTCGCCAGTGCGCGCAGTCAAACAGCGCGCTTTTGAATGGGCTCGCTGAGATTTGAACTCAGATCACCGGCTGTTTCTGACCTTTTCAGCCGAGCTTTGCCCAAGCAAAAAGGCCGCCCGAAGCCGGGAGCATACCAGGCTAGCCCACGAGCCCAAATTTAATTGCGGCGATTCGCGTCGCCGCCCGCTTTTTTAACCGAAGATTGACCCGACGCCTGATAGCGCGTTGTTCTGTTCGTCGTTGATTTTCTGCTTTACCTTGCCGAATTCTTCCCCTGATACTTTCTCGATTCCTTCGATGGACGTGAGTTCTTTCTCGTGCTTTTCGAAAAACTCCTGCGGTCCTTCGGCGTACACGTAAGAGCATTTTTTGTCTAGGCCCAGCGTTTTCGCGTCCCGAAAAATGTAGCCGTTTCTAGCCCACATGTTCACGACGACGTCAGGGTTTTCAAGCACTGCCTTGGCATCCCGTATTTTTTCGCTCGGAATTCTGTAAATGTTCAACATTGCATTCCACTCCATTTTTTCCTTTGCCTATACTCTTTCAAGCCATGGGCCGGATTTGAACCGGCGACCTGCTGCTGTCTCGGATTTCCGGGTTTAGTGAAACTTTTTCCGAAAAAGTTTCTTACAAGGCAGCTGCACTACCGCTGTGCTACCATGGCACTAATGGCATTTTTCAGAAGCGTCTCAACTACCCCGCGTAACCAGGGTTCGCTTTTTTATTATCTTTGCGAGGGTTTAAAAACGTTTCAAAGCCGCGAATGCTTACATGCAGTTCCCTGATTATCAAAAACAAAAAAGCAAAACGCATGCAATTAACTAAAAATTTAATGCCGGAGGTCGGATTTGAACCAACGACCTCAAGATTATGAGTCTTGCGCTCTGAAACCAGGCTGAGCCACTCCGGCAAAAGATAAGCCGTTTGACCACTTGCGCTGGTGATGCAACTAGTGTTCACCAGAGCCGTAGCAAACGGCGCCGTTTTGTTAATAAAAGTTCACATTTTTAATTCCATCGCGTCGTAGAGTTTGTCGAGGTCTATGACAGTGTCGACGCAGCCATCCTTCGCGAGCACCACGCCGCGCGCAGGAATCCGGCTCTGCATGCACTGGCGCAGGCCCTCCTGGATTTCGAAAACGCACCCCGCGGCGAGCACTGCTTTGGGCCTGTACTTCCTAATCATTCTGCCCGCGAAAGTCCCACCGGGGGCAATCACAGTTTTCATGTAGCCAAGTTTTTCAGCGCGCTCGATGATTTCCTTGTTCTTGCACAGCCCGCACTTTACGCACACGATGCCGTTGTCCGCGGTGAGTTTAGCAGGGCACTTGCTGCTGTGGCGCAGGCACTGTGGTAATAGCATCATTCGCTGCGAGTAAGGAGTTTTCGCGTAATCATTTTCGTTGATTTTGTTTTTCAATTCTATTTCCAAGGACATTATTTCTTTGGAGTCTATCCTGAAAAATGCCAGGAACATCTTTACAGGACTTTCGAACGCCGTTATCAGAGTCGTGATGAAATGAGGAAAAATCGTCCTTTTTGTTTTCAGGGACAAGGCTATTATTATTGACAGCGCGAGGGTTATCACCGCGGCTGTTGCCATCGCAAAAACAGTCAGCGTTCCGACAAGGGTTATGGTGTCCATTAACGTTATTCTGCACGTGAACGTTTATAAACATAGTTCGTGATACTTGCGTGTATGTATTCTGACGCGGACATAATAAAAGCAGTGAAGAAGAAGCGCTTGAAGATTGTTCCGTTCGACGAAAAAAATCTTCAGCCGGACGCTTACAAAGTTCACTTGGACTCTGAAATAGTCGTGCCCAAACGAGGACTAATAGACCCGATGAAAACAGTTCATTACGAGAGCTACTATTTGAATGGATGGGCCGAAGGATTCGTCTTGAACCCGGGCAAGTTTGTTCTCGCGAGGACGCAGGAAAAGTTCTCAATACCGACGGATTTGGTCGGCATAATGAACGGCCGCACTGGCCTCGCGCGCTTAGGAATATCCGTGGTACAGACAGCGTCCATTGTTCACGCGGGCCACGGCATGCCAGAGCCGAGGAAAATCATCTTAGAGATATTCAACGCGGGTTCTTTTGACGTCATCCTGCGAAAAGGCATGGTTATAGGGGAGATTGCTTTCGCGGAGCTGACGACCCCTGCGCGCAAGCCGTATGACTCTTTCGGTAGGTACGGAAAACGCAAGGAAAAAGACAGCCTTACGCCCATGAGGGAATAAAGCTACAGTTTTTTGTTTAGGAAGCCTCAGGCGAGAATTGAACTCGCGACCTCTCCCTTACCAAGGGAACGCTCTACCACTGAGCCACTGAGGCGCTGGACTTAATTATTGAGGTAACTGTATTAAAAACGTTCTTCAGATTTCGTGCTTTTTGAAGAACCAGCGCTTGAGCAGTTCCGCGCTTAAGAAATATGTGATAACAAGCGCGAAGACGAATCCGAGAATCGCCCACGGTATCTGCACGAACTCGAAAAAAGCGGCTCCGAAAGCGCTGTATACCAAAGCGATAGCAGCAGCCGCCGCGGCAATCGAAGTTATTACCAGCAATCTGCTGGGCTTGCTTTTGAAGAAAGGCCTTCTCGTGCGTATCGCGAAAGTGACTGCTATCTCAGTGAGAGTGGACGACAAGAACCAAGTCGTCCTAAAAAGGTCGGGCGACGCGTGCAGCAAGAAGTACAGAGGGATAATCAAAAGCAAGTCGAAAGCTGTGCTCAGCAGGCCGAAGCATACCATGAACCGCGTTATAAAATCCATGTTCCATTTTTTCGGTTTTTTAAGAAAATCCTGGTCCACGTTGTCAGTGGAAACAGTGAGCAACGGCACGTCGCTTACGAAGTTGTTTAGGAGTATCTGCGATGGAAGAAGAGGGATGAAGCCCATGAAAAGCGACGAAACGGAAACAGTCAGCATATTCCCCCAGTTAGCACTTATCGTGTTCAGGATGTATTTAGTGACGTTTCCGAACGTTTTTCTACCCTGCGTTATCCCGTGGCTTATCACACGCAGGCTTTTCTGCAACAGAATCACGTCCGCGGACTCCTTGGCGATGCCTGTCGCAGAGTCTACTGATATTCCCACGTCAGCTGCCTTTAGAGCTGGCGCGTCGTTAGCACCGTCCCCCAGGAAGCCGACGATGCGCCCGTTCTCGCTGAGACTCTTCACTATATTATACTTCTGCTCAGGAGTGATCCGCGCAAACACGTTGTACTTCAAAGCGCACTCAGCGAATTCTCCGTCGCTCATTTTCTCGAGTTCTTCGCCTGTGACGACGCGCCCTTCTACTATGGGGAGCAGGACTTCCTCGCAAATCCTGCGCGTGCTTGTCGGGCTGTCCCCACTTATTATCTTGATTTCTACGCCCAGCTTTTCAAGCATTTCAAGAGCTTCGCGTGCAGTGCTTTTTGGGGGGTCCAAAAACAGCAGGAATCCAACGAGCTTCATGCCTGTCTCGTCTTTTTCAGTCGCGGTTTTTTTCAGCAGCCCTTTTTCTGAGACTGCCAAGACGCGGTAGCCGTTTTTCTCATAATAAGCCGCTTTTTTTATCATTTCAGCGGCCAGCTGCTTTGTCATCCTGGCTTTTTTCCCGTTTATCTCGGCGTAGCTGCAAGAGCTAACGATGTTCTCGGGAGCGCCTTTCGCTATCAGTTTTATGCCTTTTTTTGACTTGACGACGACGCTCATTTTTTTCCTTTTGAAGTCAAACTCGTTTATGTCGACGATTTCATTGTCCTCCAGCTCCGGCTCGAGAAGAGAAGCGTTTTCATGCTCGAACACGGCTTTGTCCATGGCGTTATCGAATATTCGCGCGTGCTTTTTCCCTTTTGCTGAGTTGCACAGCATGCCGTAAAAGAGGATGCGCTCGTCTTTTCTGCCGTCGGCATTCACGTAGCTTTCAAGCGTGATTTTCCCTTCAGTCAGCGTTCCTGTTTTGTCGCAGCACAGCGTGTCAATGTTCCCGAGGTCTTCCACGGACTCAAGGCGTTTTATAACCACTTTTTCCTTGGCCATTTTCAAGGCGCCTTTAGACATGGATATCGTGACTATTATAGGCAGCATTTCAGGCGTGATGCCCACGGCAAGCGCGACCGCGAACAAGAACGAGTCGAAAACGCCTTTTCCGAGCAGCGCGTTGACTGCGAAAACAAACAGCGCCATTATCACAGTAACTTTCAGCAGCATACCGCTGAACGCAGCGATGTTTTTCTGAAAGTCCGTCTTAGGCTCTTCTTTCATGTACGAAGCCGTTCTTCCGAAGAACGTCGAGTTTCCTGTCGACACGACAACCCCGTACCCCCACCCGCTCGACACAGTAGTTCCCATGAGGGCCGCGTTCGTCAAATGCTGCGGGAGCGGATTTTTTTCTCTGACCTGCCCCTCTTTTTTGGATGACGGGAATGATTCTCCTGTGAGCACAGACTCGTCCGCTGAAAAATTGTCTGATTTTATGAGGCGGATGTCAGCAGGAATTATGTCGCCTATTCCCAAGTAAACAATGTCACCAGGCACTATCTGCGTTGAGTCTATTTCCTGCGTTTTCCCGTTCCTAAGCACTTTGCACCGTAGCGTGATGTACTTCCGCAGCTCCCTGACAGCCAGCTCGGCTTTGTACTCCTGAAAGAACCCGAGCAAAGCATTCAAAAGCACGATACTGATTATGACCATTGAGTTTATAGTTTCCCCGAGGAAGTAAGCGATTACAGCGGCTGCTATGAGCAGGAGTATGAGCGCATTCTTGAACTGCGAGAAAAAAATGCTCAGCCCATGCACGCCTTTTTTACCGGCGATCTCATTGCGTCCGTGCTGGGCAAGGCGCTCGCGTGCTTCATGCTCCAAAAGGCCGTTTTCAGAGCTTTTAAGCTCGCGCAAAACGTCTTTTATCGGCTTTGCCCACGGCTCCATTTCGTCCATAAGCAGACTAAGAATTAGGGTTATTTAACGCTTTTTTTAAGCGGCGGGCGCAACGTTGCGAACGACGTTCGTACATTGTTAGCTCTGCTTTTCCAGTTTTCTTTTAAGCAAAGCCAGCTCCTCGTGTATCGCCGGGTTTTTCTTGAGGGGGTCCTTTCGCGCTTTTTCCTCGAGATCCTCTATTTTTCTTTTCAGACCCTGCAACTGCTTGCCAAGGTCTTTTTTCGTCTTTCCCATTTTGAACCACCTCATTGCTGCTGTTTTATGCAGGGGGCAGGATTTGAACCTGCGTACTCACTAAGAGACAGGATCTTAAGTCCTGCGCTTTTTCCAGTCTCAGCCACCCCTGCTTGCAGCGTTTTTCTTTGACTGCCAACTACTTTCTTTTCGAAAAAGAAAGGAGCTGGTGGGGTCACCCAGATTTGAACTGGAGTCTTCGGCTGTTCTTGGACAAACGCTTTTGCGTTTTCCACCCAAAGCCGAAAGGATAACCAGGCTACCCTATGACCCCTTACTTCGGTTTTGTTTTTTCGTCAATATACTTCTGCACTGTTTCCGGGTCAAGCTCCATGCGCACTCCCAATAGCCCGAGCACTTTCCGCGTTAGATAAGCTTTCGCTATTTCAGGCGCCTGCTTGTTCTCGGGCAGTTTGACGTTCTTTAAAGACGTTAAGGAGCTGCATTTTGCCAGGGCTTCGCCTATCTGCGCGTCTGTCTTGCGCCCTTTGACTTCCCACGTTTTCTTTTTCTCGTTATAAGTAGCGCCTGTTATCTCGTAAGCGACTTTGTTCAGGTCCTCCAAAGGGAACTCTTCGCCAAGGTATTCCCATACTTTTCTGTCCATTGAATCATGAATGCTTGCGAGCGCCCTCGCTAATTCTATCTTCATCTCGCCTGCTTCAGATTTGTGTTTTTTCACGCAAACCCAGTTTCCGATATTCGCTTCGAATCTTATCTCGTCAGCCATGGCACCGCCTCATTCAATGAAAGTGTGAGCTTCTTTTTTAGTGTTCAGCACGACGAACGTGACCGTCTTTGTGATGCCGGGGTGCTTCAGCTCTTCGCGTATGAATTTGTTAAGCTCCTCCATTTTCTTGAAGCGCACGCTTATGAATATGTCGAATTCTCCCGTGACTTCGAATATTCCGAACACGTTCGGGTTCTTCCCGAGCTTTTCCTCGATTTCCTTGAGCTCATCGCGCGAGAGGCACATTGCGACTATCGCTGAGATGTTATATCCCAGTTTCGAGTAGTCTAAGTCAGCGTGATAACCGTTGATTACTTTTTCGCGTTCCATTTTCTGAATGCGGTTCTGGACCGTGCCTGTCGCGACTTTGAGTTTTTCCGCGATCTTGCGGTAAGACATCCTGCAGTCTTTCCTAAGCTCTTTCAGAATGAGCTCGTCAAGTTCGTCTATCATGAAAAGCAGCCTCCCCAAGTTAGCAGTATTATTCACGCCAGGGCGTTATTAAACGTTTGGTTTTTTGTCCAAAAAAGCAGCGCTTTTTTAGAAGAATAACTCTAGTGTTCCTGTCGTGATTTGTACGCAATTTTTGGAAAATTATTACCTCTCGTTTTTTTTGGGGCTGTGCGCAGCTTTGCTGCGCTTACTAACTACTTTTTCTTCGCAAGAAAAAGGAAACCTAATGCTCCCGTCGGGATTTGAACCCGAGTCGCAAGCGTGAGAGGCTCGCATCCTTATGTGGTTTTCGCCGCTTTCGCGCCGAAAATGACCACTAGACTACGGGAGCTTAGCATCCTTTTTTCATTGCGCTTAATCTTCATCGTCTTCGTCGTCGCTGCTTGATTCTCCTGTGAAGTCAGTCGACACGCCCACGTATTCGTACTCCTCTTCCCATCCTCCGCTGGCGTCTTTTTCTTCTTTTTCTTCATCTGGTCCTGACATACTTTCACCTTTTAATTTTTTAGTGGACCCGGCCCGATTTGAACGAGCGATCTCCGCCGTGTGAAGGCGACGTCATAGCCACTAGACCACGGGTCCTTGTCAGCGTCGCCTGAACCGCGCTGCTCTTGATTGCGTCGGTTTTTTCTTTGCTTCAGCTTTTTCCGCGACCATTTTACTCGCTCTTGCCCGCATCTCGCCAACTTCTGCCCAGGCTGCGTTAATAGCCTCTGAAGTAGTCATAGCTCCGTTTTCCCACTGAACCTTAACCCATGCAGGCGCATGCTCTTCGATTATCTGCCGCGGGTCAGAAGTTCCGAATCTCCTAACAAAATAATGCTGAAGGTTCTCTGCAGGAGAGAAACGCTTTTCGCTTTTTTTATTCAAACCAAACACCTCTTAACTTAATATAGTCCCGGGCGGATTCGAACCGCCGCCGAGAGATCCAGAGTCTCCCATCCTTGGCCACTAGACGACGGGACTTTTTTCACATTCGCTGGCGCTCACAGCTTTCTTATATACCATCTAACCATACGCCCAATGGGCTGAGCCCATTAGACAGGACTGCGTCGATTGTATTTTATTTGTGTTCCGCTTATATAAAAAAGGGTGTTTCTCATGAGGATTAAAACAGTCGACGTTGAATGGCTTGGGCACGCTTCTTTTTTGATAAAAGGCAAAGAGAACGTTTACATCGACCCGTTCGTGCTCCGCTCAGGCGCACCGAAAGCGGACGTCATACTCGTGACGCACGATCATTACGACCACTGCGACGCCCAGAAGATAGAGTCCTTAAGAAAAGAAGGCACTGTGATAATTTCAACGCCTTCCGTCGCGAGAAAAATCCGCGGCGTGGAAACAATCGCGCTGGGCGAGACAAAAACAGCGGCAGGCGTGCGCGTCAAAGCAGTTCCGGCGTACAACCCCTCGAAGAAGTTCCACCCTAAAAATACGGGGTTCGGGTTTGTGTTCGAAGTTGACGGAACGAAATTTTACCACGCGGGCGACACTGACTTTATCCCCGAGATGAGCGCGTTGGAAAAAGAGCGCATTGACGTCGCGCTGCTTCCCATAGGAGGAACGTATACAATGGACGCGCGTGAGGCGGCCGCCGCGGCGGCGCTGATTAAGCCGCGTTACGTGATTCCGATGCATTACGGAACCATTCCTAACACTGAAGCCGACGCAACGGAGTTCAAAAAGCTCGTCGACGCGAAAGACCTCAGCATTGAAGTGAGGCTGCTTGGGTGAGTCAGAGCATTTCGCTTATTTTCCTGACGCCTTCTTCTATGCGCTCCTCGGTTTCTGAGACGAACGTCAGTCGCACGTGCCGCTCGCCGTTTTTACCGAAATGCCTTCCCGGCACGGCGACGACTTTTTTTTCTTTCAGGAGCCTGTCGCAGAATTTCACGTCGTCCCTATTTATTTCAGGGAAGAAGTAGAACGCGCCTTTCGGCATGCTGAACGAGAAATCCGTGTATTTTCTGAGCATTTTCGCCATGCAGTCCTTTCTTTTCCTGTAAGTAGGCACGACGACTTCTTTCAAGTATTTTCTTTTGACAGCCGTCTTGTTTTCAAGGAACGCCTCTACGAATATGCTTCCTAGCTTTGGCGCTGTGAGAGTCGTAGCCTGTTTCAGCTCAGCTATCTTGTTTATTGTTTTTTCAGGACCGTACGTGTAACCTACGCGCACGCCAGGAAGGCTCGCGACTTTCGAGAACGAGCAGCACGTTATAGTGTTTTCATACCCCCCGAACTTTCGCGAGTTTACGAACTTTCCTTCGAACACCATATTCTTGTAAATATCGTCAGTGATGAGCCAGATTTTCTTGTCCTCGCATATCTCGACTATCGCTTTGAGGGATTTTTTTTCCTGGATTCCCCCTGTGGGGTTGTCAGGCGAGCATAACAGGAAGGCCTTTGTTTTTTTCGTGATAGCTTCTTTCAGCTTTTCTTCTTTCACTTGAAAATCTTCCTTCCAGTATATAGGCACTGTTTTTTGCTTCCCGCCGACGAGCTTTATCGGCTCCATGTACCCCAAGTAGCACGGGTCCGTGGTGATGACCTCGTCGCCGGGATTAACGAGAGTCAGAAGAGTCGCGAACAAACCCTCTGTCCCGCCGACAGTAAGCATTATCTCGTCAGCGGTAACATCCACGTCTTCCCATATTTTCAGGCTCTCGCTTATGAGCTCGCGTACTTTAGGCGGGCCGGGAGTCGAGCAGTACGCGGTTGATGCCTGCGGCTCTTCCCTGAGCTTCTGCACGACGTAATCTATGACTTCCTTAGGCGGAGCCAGTGACGGAGCGCCTCCGCCGAAGCTGATTATTGACTTGTCAACGCCTGCTTTTTCGAGCATCAAAGCGGTTTTCCTCAGAGGGGAGCCGTGAAAGTTTTTCGCGCGGTCGCTTATGCCAAGCATGATATCAAACATCTCACGGTTTTTTTATATAAAATATGCTTCTTTTAAACTTCCATTATTTATATATACTATTTATGAGTTTTAGGTTTGAATATAACTTATGGAGGTTGTTTGATGGTTGTTAAAGGCTTTGGGTTTTTGTTCGCTTTTACGCTGTTAAGCGCAATCGCTTACGCAGCCACCTGCGGTGGCGCGACATCATGTAATTGTGGTGACATTGTTACAGAAGACTATACATTGACCGACACTTTGGATTGTTCAATGGTCGGTGGCACTGGTTTATACATAGGAGCGGATGACATAACTATTGAGTGCAATGAGAACACTATAATTGGTAACAGCGCACCAAATACTGCTGGAATCCGGAATGAAGGTTACAATAATGTAGCTATTCAAAATTGCAATATACAGAATTTTCATTTTGGAGTTTATGGCGCAGATAATATAAATCTTTCTCTTTCAGGAAATGTGATCTACTATAACATCTATGGACTTTATTTTATCAATGTAAGTGACTCCAATATTACGAATAACGATGTTTTTAATGATGGGACAGGAATGTATTTTTCTGATTCATCAGAAAACATCATTTCTGGGGGTACTATATACAGGAATAGCAATATGGGCATATTTTTGGATGCATCTTCCAGCGGCTCAAATAATAATGTTATAACAGAAATCTCTGAAATGCATGACAATACGAATGGCGCTATTATAATACATGGTTCTAATGGCAATTTAATATCCAATAACAACATCCACAACAACTGTGGAAATATTCACCAGATAAAATTAGAAAGTTCAAACGGAACTATTATCGAAGATAACCAGATTGTGAATGGAACTGGCTACGGCATTGAGATGTTATCAAGCAGTGGGGTAACAGTCCAGAACAACAACATAAGTTATAATGGTCAAGGCGACGAGTACAGAGACGGCATTTGGGGCTACCATATTGTAAGCTCAATAATATCAGGCAACAACATAACTCACAACAGAGAGAACGGAATCCGCCTTGATCAATCAAGTGATATCACGATAGAAAACAACCTCATAGAACAAAACAATAACAAGGGAATTTATTTTGACCATGTCTCAGATAGCAACATACTTAATAATACATTTTATAACAACCAAGAAGAATTGTATATTGACTATTCTAACAACAACAACATAGCTGACAATCATTTTGAATGGTCAAACTATGCGATTGAGATGTATTACAGCAGCTACAACAACATACTAAGAAATGAGATACAAAATACAGAAAATTCTGCAATTTATGTTGAGAATGAATATATGGATACACCAGGTGGACCAGGCGTTCCACCAAGTTCACATCATATTATAAAGGACAATGTAATCTTGAGTCCAGCGCAGAGCTGCGGAAGTGGCTGCGGGGGAATTGAGCTTTACATAGAGGACAACTGCCTTATACAGAACAATACAATAATTGGCAGCGGTTACAATGGAATCTCGCTTTATGGCTCTGAACAAAATCAAATAATCGGGAACATAATCGATGACTATTATAACATGGCAATCAGGCTTGCATCTCGGGAAAGCTATGGAGGAAACAACCTTGTTGCGAACAACACGGTATCAGGAAATGGTTGTATCGGAGTGAGGGTTGCAACATTCAATAACACAATTTCGGGAAATTTCTTAAGCAATAATGATATTACTTGCGATTATTGGACAGATACTTATGGGATGTATGTCAAAGGAGGCTCAAACCCCAGCGATAATGTGATCATAGGCAATGATGTCAGGGGATTCGGCTACGGAATTTTTGTTGATGGCGCAGAAAACGCACAGATTGTTGGAAATGTGGTTGGGTACGGCGATGAAGAAATTGAAGGATGGGCATTAACTCAAAGAGCTTCGCACACAGGTAATTTTGCCTGGGACACAAATTACAGGCACGACAACATATACACAAGGCTCTACAAGGACTTTGATTTCTCTCAAGCAACAGACGCAACGCTGTCATTCTGGATGTACCTAGACACAGAAGATACCTATGACTATGTCCGGGTCTACACTTTAGGCGAATACGGCAATTACCTGCTGGGAGAATTTAGCGGGAATAACGGAGGCTGGAATGAATACGTTTATGACGTGGACTCAGAATTTTCAGGATCAGGATACTTGGAAGAAACAGGAGGAATAATGTTTGTCTTTTTCACAGACCACTCCGTCAATGGCAATGACGGCTACGAAGGCGCGTTTATTGACGACGTAACAG
>JAVYMF010000009.1:0-16817 GCA_038736665.1 archaeon
AATATCTAAGTTCACCAAATGCCTTTAAGAATCTTTTTATTCTTTCATTCGCTTCTTCTTGCGTTATGCCAAGCCTTTCTGCTGCTTGTTTTATGTCTATATCGTTCGAGTATGGCCCCCAACCCTCTCTTCTCTTTAAACTAGCTTCGAAAGCATCCCTATCTTTCAAATATTGCTCTTTGAATTCTGGCTTTAGCTTAATTTGAAATGCCGTAACCTTATTTCTCATAGGATACTCACTGATATCTAGCCATCCGTAAGGTTTGCTAGATTTAAGAATACCTCTTAGCTTACTTTTGAACTCTATCTTCTGCGCATCACCTATGAATACTATTATTCCGTTTTAGGTTCGAGGTTTTTCGCGATAAAATGATATGGGTTGTTTATTGCAGGAGTGGCTTCAAAAGTAACACGAGCTACAGATACATTTGTATGTGGGCGTTCCAAATCCTCCACATAAGCGTTTTTTATCTTACGCGCCGGTCTTATCTAACCCTGCTTTGTTATGGTTCGGCCTCTCTTAGCCATATCTACGTATTCAGGGTTTATGTCAGTGAATATGATTTTATACCCTTTCTGCCATGGAAGCCAAGGAATGAATGATCTCGCGAACTTTCCTGTGAATCCTGCACCTATTACTAATGGCCCCTCTTTTTTTTCTATGCCAAACTCTTTCATTACTTTTTCAAGTTCTTTTCTATTGAACTTTTGTTCAAATTGCAACAAGTTCGCATTAACTTTTCCTTCTTTCAAGGGATTGAATGATAATCCATCGGGTATAAAATCTTCCCCTCTTTTCTTACTATTTTTCAGTGCTTTATATTGCTCTTTAACATTCTCCCGAATTTTTTTTACTCCCCATGCACCACCGCTTTCTGATTCTAGTGATTTTAAGTGCTCTTTCTGCTCTTCTATTGATGCAAATCTCTTTCTAACAGGAGTCTGGGATTCTCTCATTTCTAAAGGTTTGCGTGTGAATATTGATTTGAAGCGATTCCATTTTGCGACCATATTCATCTTGATTGTATTATATAAACCCGTGTTTTTATAACATTAGTGTTGCATTCCTGCCTACTTGTGAGTGACTTTGAATGTTGAGTAAAATTAAAGAGGTTTTGTCAAAAATCACGAAAGCTCCTGTCGTTGACGAAGCACTGGTAAATGACATCGTGAGAGATATCCAGAGGGTGATGATTTCTTCTGACATGAACATACAGCTAGTCCAGAAACTTTCGAATGACATCAAGAAGCAGGCGATAGACGAGAAGCTTCCTCCCGGCGTGTCGCGGAAAGAGCATTTGATTAAACTGATTTACGACGAGCTTGTCAAGATAATCGGGAAAGGCACATACTCGCCCCGCATGGAGAGGCATTCGATACTGCTCGTTGGCCTGTACGGAAGCGGCAAGACGACTACAGCAGGGAAGCTGGCAAAATTTTACATGAAAAGAGGGATGAAGGTCTGCCTTATTTCCACGGACACTTGGCGGCCGGCGGCTTTCGAGCAATTGCGGCAGGTGGGCGAAAGTATTAAAGCGCCTGTCTTCGGAAACCCCGAGGAGAAAGACTCTGTAAGGATACTTAAGGACGCTTTGAAGAAGGCCGAAGGATATGACATCGTTATCGTTGACTCAGCGGGGCGCGACTCTCTAAACGAAGAGTTAATTGACGAAATTCGTGTCATTTCAGAAGAATTGAAGCCGGCCGAGAAGTTCTTGGTTATCTCTTCTGACATCGGCCAGACCGCATTTAAGCAGGCTGACGAGTTCAATAAGGCAGTGGGCTTGACAGGAGTCATTGCCACGAAGGCTGATTCTTCAGGCAAAGCAGGGGGGGCATTGAGCGCCTGCTATGCTGCAAACGTGCCGGTTGCGTTCATCGGCACTGGCGAGAAGGCTGATGATTTTGAAGTTTTTGACGCCGACAAGTTCGTGTCGCGATTGCTGGGTTTTGCTGACGTAAGTTCTCTTGTTTCGAAGATGAAGGAAGCCGTTGAAGAAGCCGAGTTTGACCCAGAGGATTTGATGAAAAAGGAATACAACTTGAAGACTTTTTACAAGCAGCTTGAAGCGACGCGCAAGATGGGGCCGATGAAAAAAGTCATAGAAATGATGGGGCTTGGCGCGATGCCCGAGGCGTTCGCTGAGCAGAGCGAGGAAAAAATGAAAAGGTTTAAAGTGATTATGGACTCGATGACCCCACAGGAGCTTGAAGAGCCAGAATTAATCAAGTCGTCGCGGATTAAGCGTATCGCTGCTGGTTCTGGCTCAAAGGAGTCGGACGTGCGCGAGCTGCTGCACCAGTTCGAGGCCAGCAGGAAAATGCTCAAGAAACTGAAGTCAGGCAAGATGAAAAATTTGCAAGGGATGATGCGCCGCTTTCAATCCGGCGGTTTTAAGATGTGATTGAATGGCAACTTTTATTGTCAAGGTAAACCATCCATTAGAGCCGTTCGAGCTGAACAACCTCACGAGCGCGAGAATGGACCTCGTCGCTCGCTGCGTTAACGCGGCGCTTTGGCTGGACCACGGCATCAGGCGCGACGTCGTAGTTTACTTCTGTTTCTCAAACAACATTACCGTGCGCATTGACGGGAGAGTTCGTAACATGAACCCTGATGAGAGGAACATAGCGAGCTTTTTCAAGCACATTCAAGGAGGCAAATCATTTCCAGGGATTTCTTTGAACCGCGCCGGTTTGTGGGACGTGGTTGCAGAAGCAAAGGCGCGCAACTGTTTTGTTCTGGACAAGAACGGCATCGACATTTCAGAGTTCACTAAAAATCACTCGATTCAAGATTCAGTGTTTTTGTTAGGTGACGACATCGGGCTAAGCAAGAAAGAAGTTGTTAAGGCGTCTGAATTGGGGTTCGTGCCACTGAGCATAGGGCCAAAATCTTATTTTACGTCGCAATGCATCTGTTTTTTGAATATTTGGTTAGACAGGTTTGGTTGAGTTTATTATGAAGTTTACTGAAGCGCGGGACGTCGTGTTGAAACACGGGGAATTATGCGACCATTGCTTAGGGCGCCTCGTATCGCTTGCGTTCAAAGGCAATCCTGTCGAGCAAGTAGGAGCTGCGCTCCGTGCTGCGAAGAAAGACGCTGACATTAAAAAACTGCTGAAGAAGAAGCTGAAAATACGCGAAAAGAAATGCGTTCTCTGCGGCGGCTTGTTCGCGAAGAACAAGGGGATAATCTCCGCCGTCCTGAAGAAGATGAAAGAGCAGGAGTTCAGCACGTTCTTGATGGGCTGCCGCTTGCCTGAAGGAGTTCAGGCGCATGAAGAGTCGCTGTGGGCTCTTGTCGGCGCTGAAAACGCCGAGCCCATAAAGCGCGAGATTAACCGCACTCTTGGCAAAGCGCTTGAGAAAAAAACAAAGAAACGCGTTGATTTCAATAATCCTGACGTGACGTTCGTAGTTGATTACGAGGAAGGCATTGTCAGCGCTAATATTAATTCTCTGTTTATTTTTGGTAAATACCGCAAGCTCATGCGCGGCATCCCTCAGACGAAGTGGCCCTGCCGTGAGTGCCATGGCAGGGGTTGCAATAGGTGTGGCGGAACAGGCAAAATGTACAAAGAGACAGTCGAGGAATTGATAGCAGAGAAAGCCATCAATTCGGCGAAAGCCGCAGGTTCAAAATTTCACGGCAAAGGGAGGGAGGACATTGACGCTCTCATGCTTGGCAGCGGGAGGCCGTTTGTTTTAGAGCTGGTTTCTCCGAAGAAGCGTTCTATTGACTTGAAAAAATTAGAGAGAAGTATTAATAAGTTTGCCATGGGAAAAGTTGAAGTTAGAGGTCTTCGTTTTTCCAGCATGAGCGAGGTGCGCGAGATAAAAGCTTCGGAAAGCGGGAAAGTGTATGAATGTGTCGTAGAATGCGATAACGTGACGAGCAGTGATTTGAAGAAGCTCGAGAACGCGTTTGCTGGCGCGCGCTTGTCGCAGCGAACACCCACGCGCGTGGCACACCGGCGGGCTGACCGAGTGAGAATGAAGGTTATTAAGTCCGTGAAGGCTGAGCTAATTTCAAGGAGCCGCTTCAGGGCGGTGGTCGAGGCTTCTTCGGGAACGTATATTAAGGAACTGGTGAGCGGCGACAACTCGCGCACGAAGCCCTCATTTGCCGAGGTGCTCGGGAAGCCGTGCGTTTGCATTGAGCTGAACGTAGTCGAGGTTAAGGAGTGAATTGCCATGATTGAATTAATTCCTGTTTTAGTTGCATTAGTTGCAACGACAATCTGCGCTTATGATGATTGGCGCACCTCTTACTTGAACGACAAGCTGGTTTACGCTTTTCTCGCGTTCAGCATAGCATGGGTTTTTTTGTTCTCACAGGACATCGCGTCAACTTTTTTGATTGCTGGTGCAGTGTTCGGCGTGGGCTTTGTCGCGTACTTGTTTGGGCAAATAGGTGGTGGTGACGTGTTTTTGTTCACGGTGCTGGCGCTGCTTTTGCCTTATTATCCTTCTTCGTTCGCGCCAGTTGCAGAGTTTTTGGGCTTTTCGCCTGTCGTCGGTTCGCCGTTTCCTTTCGTGCTGTCAGTGTTTTTGCTGGCTGGTATGCTCGGCCCGATGCTTTTTTACTCGTCCCTTTATTTCATCAGGATTGTCAGAATCAGAAAAAAAATAAAGGATTTCAGCAAGAAAATCGCCAAATCTCTGGTTTATTGTGCTGTTTTGGTTCCTTTGTTTTTTTTCTGGCATTCTTTTTCTTCTGGAATGTTTTTGCTATTTTTCCCGATGGCAACTAGCTTTTTGATTCTACCTTTCAAGGACGATGTCACGAGATTTTTTTGCCTTGAAAAGAAAAAAGTTTCAAGAATCAATGATGATGACGTCATAGCTCTTGAGTTCATGAGCGAGAAAACAAAGAAAAAGCTCGGCCTGTGGAGGAGGACTCTCACAAAGCCGGAGATTAAAAAGTTTAAGGCTCTTGCAAGGAAAGCGAAAGTGACGTCCGTGCCTGTATGCGAACACCTACCGAAGTTCGTGCCGTTCATGCTCTTATCCTTGGTTATTAATCTGCTGTTAGGCGACGTGATTTTGTACTTAATGTTTAAAGTTCATTTTTAAAAAAGAAATAGATTGTTAGTAGTGTGCATTTTCAGTGCACACTCGATTATATAATTATTATCGCGGCGAGCGTCACGAATGACGCAGCCAATGACAGTGCGAACGGCATCATCGTTTCTTTCAGGATTTCTTTTCCACCGTAAGCCCTGCATAGTAGGACGTTCTCGACATAGCCGCCTGTCTGCGCAGTTATGACAGCAGCTGCGAGCATTTTGGCCGCAGCTTCTGCGTGCATGGACGCTATTGATATCATCGTAGCAGACGTTTCTACGAGCCCGCCTAAGAACGCGAAAATGACGAATAACCCTGTTCCGGAGAACTTTACGGCGTCCAGAACGATGAATATCACGGCTATGGTCGCGACGAGCTTGACGCCGCGCGCTACATTAAACGGAGATTCTATCTTTAGTCGACGAAACGGCTGCTTGTTGGCTGTTCTGAGGCCGAAGAACATCATAATTCCTATTGTTATACCGGCGGGGATGGCTGCTATAGCGCCGACGTCAGGGGCTATGACGAAAACGAGGAACATGTTTCTGACGAACGAAGCGGCGTTCATTATGAGAAAGCCGCTGCTCATTACAGGCAGAAGGTGCTTGTTTTTCTTGTAAACTTCAAGTATTGACAGGAGGGTGGCTGTTGACGATGCGAGGCCGCCTAGGAAGCTTATTGCCTCGACTTCTTGCTTGGCGCTCATCTTCCGAGACAATAAGAACGCGGCAAAGTTAATAGCGCATATGAGCACTATGAGCAGCCATATCGTGAACAAGGGGATGGTTATTCCGTATACTGTTGCTTCTTTCGGCATTATAGGATATATTATGCCGAGTATAATCAGCAGCTCCAGCAAATCCCCAATTTCGCGTTCAGTCAAATTCTTTACGAGGGAATTCAACCTTTCTTTTGAAAACAGTATCACAGCCACGGAAACACTTAGGAAAATGGTCTCGAAGAACATTCCGTACCCGGCCATCATTCCGAGGATGTATGATATGATTATGGCCATGCTTGTGGTGAAGCCCATAGATTTTCTCTTGAGCATTCCCGCAAAGTAAAACCCGATTCCGAAAATACACGCCAAGGTGAACCCTATTATAGCCAGGTAAGAGGCAGCTGCGTTTTCCTGGGACACGATGGCGCACAGAACGCCCAGCAATGAAAGCAGCGCGAAAGTCCTCATACCCACCGCGCTTTTTTTCTTGGCGTGCTGGCGCTCCAGGCCGAGCAAAGCCCCTGCTGCCAGCGACAAGGCTATTTTTTGCAGGAACAGGTCGGCAAGCATCCACTCACTTGTTATCTCAGCCCGCAGTCAGTTTTTCTTTTCCGGCTTTTTTCACGCCACCCACGAGCTCTTTCAGTTTTTCTTTGAAATCCTTCGATTTTTCGACGGCAGTCCCCGTGACTATTATGTCGGCGCCTGCCTTGACTTTCTCGTACGCCTGTTCTCCGGTTTTTATTCCTCCGCCGACTATAAGAGGGATGTCTATAACTTTTTTCGCCGTGCGTATCATTTCATCGGAAATGGGTTCCGAAGCACCGCTACCACCTTCGTAGTACACTAGTTTCATTCCCATGTATTCTGCGGCCAAGGCGAACGCCGCGGCTATTTTCGGCTTGTGCTTAGGAATAGGGTTTGCATCGCCGTAAAACTCAACAGATGTTACTACATCTGACTGGATTATAACGTAGCCCATAGGTATTGGTTCGATTCCTGCTTTTTTGACGGAGTACGCAGCCATCGACTGAGCCTGCGCCAAAAAATATCTGGAGCGAGAATTCAGCAGACTCATGAAAAAAATAGCGTCGGCTTGCTTTGAAATGTCATTAACGTTTCCAGGGAATAGTATTACAGGCAGCTTGCATTCTTTTTTGATGCTTTCGATGCATTCGTCCAGCATCGAGCGGTCGCCGCCGCTCCCTCCGACTATTATTGCATCTGAGCCGGCTTCGCATGCGGCTTTTGCGATTTCCCCTGCGCGTTTCGGGGACTGCATGTCAGGATCTATGAGAGTCAAGTGCGCTGCCCCATCTTTTTTTATCTTGCTGAGCAGGTAATCATAAATTTTTCCCAAAAAAACACCCCTAACCCATTTTTTAGAAAGAGCCTGTTTAAAAAGGCATTAGAACACCGCTCCAAGCAGGAACGCAAGCGTGCCCACGAACATACCGTAAAGCGTTTCCATGCGCGTTTTTTCAAGGTCTTTCTTTTTGTCGCTTTCCCATATTGCTTTTGTCCAGATGAAAGCGTTTATTACCATCAGCGCTAAGAACAGCGGATCCATGTAGTATTCTGTTATGTAAAAAAACGGGACCGCGCTTGTTATTATTGACAGGAAAATGAAGGCCTTAGCGAAAAACAAAGTGTTGTGCTTTCCGGTTAACACTGCGAACGTTTTTCGTCCGGTTTTTTTGTCGCCTTCAAGGTCCTGCACGCCTTTTATCAGCTCTCGCCCGGTTCCCGCCAGCAGTGTTATGAGCGCTATGACCCAGACCGCAAGGGGTGCTGTCTGCGCCGCTGCGTATGCTCCGAACACGAACGGAACTGCCATCGAGGCTGCTATCACGATGTTTCCCACAAGAGCGACGTTCTTCAAGTAATACGCGTAGCCAACGCCGAGTATTGCGAAAAGCACGGTTATGTAGAACGCCACGGAATTAAGCGTGTAAGCCAGAATGAAGCCGATGAGGAACGATATTAAGGCGATGTCCACTGCTGTTTTCGGCCTTATCACCCCGCGTGCCAGGGGCCTGTCCATTCTTCTGTTCGCGATGTCTGTCTGCATGTCCCAGAAGTCGCCTATCACGAACGAGCCAGTCTGGATGAATATCCCACACAAGGCGCTCACTATGAAAGTCGTTGCGTCAGGAAGGGATTTCAACGCGATGACCTGGCCCGTAAGTATCGCGAACGCTAGTATCAGGCCGTGGTTTATCCTCGTTAGTTCAAGGTATTTTTTGCCTTTCATGCTATTACTTTCAATTAGTTTTAGTTAATAAAAACCGACGTTCTAAATCTTATTTAAATCACGCTAGTCGCTTCTAGGGCGTTCAGCGCCGTCTGCTTGTCGACTTTCAGGTGCTCGAGTATCGTGTATCTTTCAGGGCGAATTTCTTTCGCTTTTAGCACGGCTTCCAGCAGGGTTTCAGGGGGGGTTTTCAGCTGCTTTGCATTCACAGGGCATTTGGCGATTTCTAAGGCGTTTTTTATACTCATCCAGTCATCCCCGTGCAAGTAAGACATGATGATTGTCCCGACGCCGCACTGGTGACCGTGCAATGCAGGGCGCTCAGCAATCATATCAAGAGCGTGCGAAAACTTGTGTTCCGACCCTGAAGCCGGGCGAGATGAGCCCGCGATACCCATCGCGGCTCCGGAGGAAATCAGCGCTTCAAGGAGAGTGTTCACGCCTTTTTCGGTGCGCTTGCTGACTTCGAGCGCGGACTTCAGGGTTATTTTCGCTATCATGCTTGCCAGCGACGAAGCATAGTCGCCGAAATACTCTCCTTTCACGACGTGCCCGAGGTTCCAGTCCTTTACTGCGGAGAATTTTGCAATGGCGTCACCGAAGCCAGCGCTCGTGAACTCGTAAGGCGACTTTCTGATGATGTTCGTGTCAGCCACCACGCCTATCGGCGGGCTGGCTTTCAAGGACGCTTTTCCTCCGTTTTTTATCGACACCACGTGCGAAGCGATTCCATCATTGGCACAGTTCGTCGGGACGCTGATGTAATCCACGTTAGCTTTGAACGCCGCAAGCTTCGTGATGTCAAGCACGCTGCCCCCACCCGCCCCTACAAGCAGGTCTATCTCTTCTTTTTTCACTTCCCTAGCTATGCGCTCAGCTTCGTCCAGCGGAGGCAATCTGGCTATCGTCTTGTCGCATTTTAGTATGCGCGCGACTTTGCTGCCCGCGATTTTAGAAGTTTTCGGCCCTGTGACGACGAGCTTGTTCTCGTGCTCTTTCGTGATGTACGAGACTTTTTCAAGTACGTTTTTTCCAACGAAAATATTGTAAGGAAGCTTGATGTGCTTGTACTCGGGCCAGTTGCTAAGCGTTTTTTTCTTGAGCTTAGGTATCGTAATCATAGAGTTTTACTTGATGGCGCACCATGAATATAAAACAGTATTATCTACGATTGTCTAACATGTTTAAAAAATGCAGTCCCTCGATAGCGCTTTTTTTGTTTCCGATAGACCCGTGTCCGGGAAGCAGGTGCTCGAAAGGCAAGCTGGATATCTTTCTCAGGCTTTTCAGCAGCTCGCGCTCGTTCCCGCCGGCAAGATCCGTCCTTCCGACGCCGTCTGCGAAAACAGTGTCACCGCTCAGCAGAGCCTTTTCTTTTTTGTCAAGGAAGCAGACGCTTCCGGGCGTGTGCCCCGGCGTGTGGATAACTTTCAGACCGCAGATTTTTTTAGGCAAAGGTCTAGCCTGTACTGGTTCTGGTTTTTTTCCGCAGAATTCCGCGTAAATTCCTTCTCCGGATGCAAGGCTTGGCAGGTCTTTCTCGTGTACGTAAACCGTCGCGTTCGGGAATTTTCCGGCGTTCGCCGAGTGGTCGTAGTGGTTGTGAGTCAGCAGCACGACGTTAACCTCGTCTGTGCTAATGCCGTAATCAACGCTCCCTAAGCCGGGGTCGATGACACACCGCTCGCCGGATATTACGTACGCGTTGCTTGACAAGCTGTTGCTGATGACAGGAGTTATTCTCACAGCTTGTTTGATGCGTTCAGTTTTTATATGCCTTTTTTCAGAGTATTCTCATGGACAGGATAAAGTTCAGGAGGGTGCTCAGGCAGGACGGCGCCGGAGGAGCGAGAGCAAGAGGAGAAGAGGAAAAAAGGAGAGAGGAGCAGTTTGCAAAAGAAGAAGAGGAATACAGCAGGAAAAAAGCCGTAGAAATGATGAAAAGCGCCCCGAAATTCAGAGAAGCGCTCAGGAAGATGATTGAAGAAGAGGAGCGCGAAATGCTGATAAGAGAGCAAGAGGGCAGGGGTCTTTTTAGGACGCCGACTCTTGAAACGAAAATAACTCTGATGATAAGGAGCTCCGAAGCAAGCGTCGAGGAAGGCCTTAAAAGAGCGCAGGAAGTCAAGGAGCACCTTGCTTGGCAGGAATCCGTGATAAGCAAGCTTGAAAGAACGCCTAAGGGCAAGGAAATACTTCAGAAGCTCAGGGAAATGGCAAAAACGAAAACTCCGGAGCAGATTGAAACGATACTGCGTTCCGTGGACAATAAGCTAAAAGAAAAAGAACAGCAATGATTATAAACTCCGGCTGATTAATTACCGTAACTAACCGTGCAGATGCGACCTAACTGAGAAGGTGCGACTTGAGTCATCTCTCTTTTTCGTCGCTCATCCGCACACTAATCAAAAGAAGGTGAGCGAGAAAAATGGTGAAAGACATACTTGACAACCCGGAAGAGACAGTTAAAAAAATACAAGCGCAAACGGGAATGTCGAGAGAAGAGGTCCTGAAAAAGATCGCCGAAAGGCAAGAAGAATACGGCGGCCTCCTGACAGAAGCGGGAGCGGCTTATTCAATAGCCAAGGAGTACGGCGTGAAGCTCGGCGAAGAGCCCGCGGAAAAAACGCAGCCCACTGATTCTGATAGCGTTAAAATCCGCGACTTGGCTGAAGGCATGACTTCAGTAAACGCTACGGTAAAAGTGAACGCCGTTTATCCTACGAAGCGCTTCGAAGCGAACAGCCGATCAGGCGAAGTCACGAACCTGGAAGTCAGCGATGACACAGGCTCCACTCGGCTTGTCGTCTGGGGGAAAACAGATGAAATCGCAGCGGTTTTCAAGAACTCCACACTGCGCATCGAGAACGCTTACACTAAGAAAAACAGGGAAAGAATCGAGTTGCACATAGGCAGCAAGGGCTCGTTAAAGGCATTAAGCTCCGAGGAGAAAACAACCCACCTTGAAGACGTGCGCGACGGCATGGACGGCATTGACTTTTACGCGAGAGTGGTGCGCGTTTTTCCAGTGTACGAGTTCGACAAGAACGGCCGCCCAGGTAAAGTCTCGTCAGCTAACGTGACAGACGGCACAGAAACGCGCAGGCTGGTTTTCTGGAACGAGCACGCGGACGTGACGCGCGACCTGCTACCGAACGAAATAATAAAAGTCGAGAACGCGTATGCCCGAAAAAACAATGAATTGGAGTTGCACTTGGGATTCAGAGGGCGTGTTTTGCGGAATCAAAAAGCGGACATTCCTGAAGTGAAGGTCGAGCGTAAAAAAATCAAAGAGCTCAATGACGAGAAAGGCGTCGAGATAAAAGCGGACGTCGTTGAAGTTTATCCCCCGACAGTAATCCGCCTGTGCTCCAAATGCAAGGCGATGATGAGAGGCGACGCCTGCGAGAAATGCGGCAGCACGGCTTCAGTCAACTCCATGATAGTCAACGCGGAGCTGGACGACGGAACGTTAGTCATCCGGGGTACTTTTTACCGCGACAAGGCAGAGCAGCTGCTCGGAATGAAAGCAGACGAGTACGAAGAAAGCTCGTTTGACGACAAGAAACAAGAAGTCCTGGGAACGGAGTTCGTGTTTTTCGGTGAAGTAAAGGACGTGCCTGAGTACGGGCGCAAAGAGTTCGTCGTGCGATCGTTTTCCAGGCCGGACTACGATAAAGAAATCCAAAAAATAACGAAATAAAATTAGGAGATGGGCGAGGTAGATGAAACATGGCAAAAGAAAAAAAAGTAGTTGAATTGGAGGACCTGCCGGGCGTGGGCTCGACGACAGCGGAAAAGCTACGCGAAGCAGGATACGGAAAGCTCGAAACGCTTGCCGTTGCGTCGCCGGGAGAGCTGATTGACGCCGCGGAAATAGGCGAGGGAACAGCTGCGAAGATAATAGCCGCAGCCAGAAACGCCCTTGAAATAGGATTCGAAACTGCAGACCAGATTCTTGAAAGGCGGCAGAAAGCCCACAGAGTGACAACGGGCTCGGCAGAGCTTGACAAGCTGATAGGTGGCGGCGTTGAAACCCAGGCAATAACTGAAGCTTACGGCAAATTCGGCTCAGGCAAGTCGCAAGTAGCGTTCCAGTTAGCTGTGAACGTGCAGCTTCCTGAGGACAAAGGGGGACTGGACGGCGGCTGCCTGTTCATTGACACAGAATCGACATTCCGGCCTGAAAGAATAAAACAGATAGCTGAGGAGCGCGGCATGAACGCGGAAGAAGTTCTCAAAAAAGTTTTCGTGGCTCGCGCTTTCAACGCAGACCACCAGATGCTTCTCGCGGAAAAAGCGAACGAGCTGATAGAAAAAAACAACATAAAGCTGATCATCATAGATTCGCTCACGTCGCGCTTCCGCTCGGACTTCATGGGCCGCGGCACGCTCGCCGACAGGCAGCAGAAACTCAACCAGCATATGCACACGCTGCAGAAGTGGGCTGACATGTACAACATTCCTGTTTACGTTACGAACCAAGTCATGGCCAACCCAGGAATGCTGTTCGGAGACCCTACCACCCCCATAGGGGGACACATTGTAGGTCATCAATCGACGTACCGTCTGTATTTCCGCAAGAGCAAGGACGACAAGCGAATCGCGCGATTAGTGGACAGCCCGTCAATGCCCGAAGCAGAAGCAGTGTTCCGCGTGACTTCAAAAGGCATAGAAGACTGAGGGGGTTGAATGGCGAGAACAAGCGGGATAGCAGTATTACTCTCCATTGTCATATCAGCGGCGGTGTTAAGCGCCGGCTACTTCGGGTTCTCGTTCGACGCTTCAAAGCCGTCTTTTTCAGTGGGCTGCAAAACAGCTCCAAATAATTGCGGAAACGCGAACTATGCCGTGTATTTTTGCCCGCAGGACGACTGCGACGGCGCGCTCATCTCGGAAATAAACAGCGCCAAAACAAGCATTCACGCTGCCGTATACTCGCTCACTCTGGACGGAATATCAGACGCGCTCATAGCCGCGCATAACCGCGGCGTTGACGTGAAAATAGTTATGGACAAAGAACAGGCGTCTTCGCAGTACTCGGATTTCAGGAAGCTGAAGGACGCAGGCGTTGACGTGCGGGTCGACGGCAACAGCAACTACATGCACAACAAGTTCGCGGTGATAGATGGAAAAACAGTCACCACAGGGAGCTATAACTGGACTGACCACGCCACTAATGGGAACGATGAAAACGAACTTATCATTTCGTCAGAAACGCTGGCAGCCCAGTACGAAAAAGATTTCCAAAGGATTTACGCCGAAGCCTCTTAAAGTGATATAGCTCTTACTGGGCAGGATTCTTTCGCCTGCTTAGCGCAAGGAGCTTTCGGGTCGTTTTTCTTCACGTGCGACTTGCCGTCGCTTCCGATCTCGAAAATTCCGGGACAGATTGCCGCGCACGCGCCGCAGCCGATGCATTTTTTAGCGTCGACTTTCACCATAAACACCAACCCCTTTATCAGTTATTTTATACTACTGAAAGCATTAATAAAAGCATGCCTGTATTCGTGGTGCATCATCACTTCGCGTCAAGAGAGCATTACGACCTGCGCCTCGAGATAGATGGAGTGCTTAAGTCGTGGGCAGTCCCGAAAGAGCCGAACGACAAAGACAAGCGACTAGCTATCGCCGTGGAAGACCACCCGTTATCGTATGCTTCTTTCGAGGGAGAAATAAAAGAAGGATACGGGAAAGGCAGCGTCGTTATTTGGGACAAAGGCGAATTCGAGTTGCTGAAGAACGACGAAAAAATCATCAAAGGCGTGTTCCGCGGAAAAAAATTAAGCGGTCGCTACGCGCTCACGCGTTTCGCGAAAGCCGACGACAGGGGGCAGAAAGCTTATTTATTCTTCAAAATGAAGGAAAAAGAGGATGACCATGGAAAAGTATGACGTTATTATAATAGGAGCAGGGCCGGCAGGAATAAGCGCAGGCCTTCGCGCTAAAGAACTCGGCCTTAATTACGTTGTTTTTGAGAAAACGTCAGTAGCCAGCACAATAAAGAATTATCCGGACGAGAAGCCCGTGCTCGACCATCCGAAGAACGCCAAAGTTCTCGGCCCGATAGATTTCCGCGAAATGACTAAAAAAGAGCTTGTCGACGAGCTGGAAAAAAAAGCAAAGCAACTCAACATCCGCTTCGAGGAAGTCAAAAGCATTTCAGGGGACTACGTCGTCGAAACAAACAAAGACAGATATGAAGCGCGTTTCGTAGTTCTCGCGACAGGAGTCCAAGGAACGCCAGTAAAGCTGAACATTCCTGGTGAGGAAAAAGCCAAGAGAAAGTTAGAGGAGGTTCGTGATTGCGATGTCGTCGTGGTCGGCGGTGGCGATTCAGCAGTGGAAGCCGCAGTGGCTCTGTCTAAGAAGTGCAACGTGACCCTTTCTTACCGCAAGCCAGAGTTTTTCCGCGTCAAGCCCGAGAACATGAAAAAACTGGAAAAATCAAAAGTTAATGTTGTTTTAGAATCAAACTTGAAGCGAATCGACGACGGCCACGTCCACTTAATCACGCGAGAGGGGGAAAAAGAGATTCCCGCAGACAGAGTTTTCATCTTCTCAGGCACCGTGGCACCAGCCGACTTCTTGGCTAAATTAGGCGTTCCTCTTGAAAACGGAAGGCCTGTTTACGGAGATAATTACGAAGCCAAGAAAAACTTTTTCGTGGCAGGCGACTTGACCCGCGAGCCGTTGATTAAGAACGCGATCAACCACGGTTATAAGATAATTGAAGAAATAGCCAGAAGAAAAAAGTAAGAGGATCATCTTTTTTTCTTTTTTTTCTCGAACGCAGGATGCTCTTCCAGCTCTTTTTTCAGGTCACGCGGCTCCACGTCGTTTTCCAGCTCGGCTTCAGCGTCCGCAGTCTCGTTTTCATAGTCGTCCAGCGTGCCGCGGACAGCTAATTCGTCCAGCAAGGCGGCTTTTCGCAGCGTTTGCGAACCCATCTTTTCGTAATCGTACTCCATTTTATACTTTTTTTTCGCCATTTCACAACACTTCCTTAGAGTTATTAGGTATTCCCAGCATTTCTCTTGCGTGCGCGTCCAAGGCAATGAGATTCTTTTTCCTACCAATCATTGCTTCGCAGCTGCTGCAGCGCAGTACAGCGGCAGCCATCTGAAGTTCAATCTTCAGCGCGTTGACATAATTAGCAACGCCTTTCGAGCCGTTTGAGTTAGCGGCTATGAGGAAAGGTCGCCCGAGCGAAGCGCCTTTCGCCCCGAGCATCATTCCTTTTGCCACGTCAAAGCCGGTCGTCAGGCCGCCGGCGAGCAGAATGTCGAATGACGGCTTCTTTTTAATGGCGCTCATAGCAGAAGCCGAAGGAACGCCCATTTCGTTCATGACGAGCCACGGGCTCATGCCAGTCCCACCACCGTGGCCGTCTATCGTGAGGCATGTTATGTTCACGCGTTCTTTCTTCTTTATTTTTTCAAGCAAATCAATCACTTGAATTATCCCGCGGCCCATACCTATTTTTACCCAAACAGGCACGCGGACGTCCTTTGCTTTCAGAAGTAGTTCCGTTAGCGTTTTCTCGTCCATTGCCCCCGTCGGGGTGTGACGCTGGAACGTACCGTCAGCGTTTTTCTCGATATGGTACTCCATCTTAGCGTATTTCACCGCGTCTTCTTTTGATTCGAACTTTATCTCACCGCCGAGACCCTGCTTGGCGCCCTGCCCGAGTTTAACTTCGACGCCGTGGCAGCCGAGCTCCAGCGCTGTTTCAAAGACTTTGTTTTTTATGTCGACGCAGTTGCCCTGCTGTATGACCGCGCCGTGCTTTCCGTCGTAAGCGTCCAAGAACGGCTTGATTCTTTCCTTCATTCCCGCTTTCCCGTGCGTGGCGGGCATGTTCTCACCGATGACAATAGGTATCCCTGCAAGGGCAGCGCCTTCTGCCAGAGCTTTTCCGTGCGCGCTGGCGACTTTCGTAGAGCCCATCGCCGCAACAACTATGGGTGCTTTTGACTTAAACCCGCCGAGCACCGTTTCTGTCCTGACCTCTGAGAAAAACACTTCTTTTCCGAACAGTTCAGGAAGTATCTGCAAGTCGTTCAGGTCAGGCATTCTTTTTTCTCCGCCGAACTGCATTCCGAAAGGCTCAGGAAACAATGTCTGCCCTGTCTTGGCTTTTTTGCCTATCTCGCACTCCCCGCACATGATGCAAACGCTGCACATTCCTGACGGAGTGGCGTGCTCAGGCGCCTCTAATTTCGTGTTAGTCGTTATGTCTGCGTTCGTGTGCCTTCGCAGGCCTTTCTGAGCGTTGTACATGAGAATAATCAGCTCCTTGGACAGTAACGTCCGCCGAGAATAAAATGATTTTCTCTTATAATAAGGTATTTAAAGTCAGCGCGTTTTATTTGCCTCATGGCAGACATCGACAGGGTTAAGACAGGAGTTTACGGGCTCGACGAGCTACTCGAAGGAGGATTCCCGAGGGGAAGAACGATTCTCGTAAGCGGGGCATGCGGCTCAGGAAAAACCATCATGGCCATGCAGTACGCTTACCGCGGGGCCGCAGAATACAAGGAACCAGCAGTATTCGTGACTCTTGACGAGAAACCGGTTTTCATTCGCCAGGACATGATGCGCTTCGGATGGGACCTGTCGAAATTGGAAAAACAGGGCAAGCTTGCGATAGTAGACGCGTCGTCAGCCAGAGTGGGCTTTCCGTCAGAGGAAAAATATGCTTTGCCGCAGATGGGCGTTGACATAGACCGCCTACTGCTTAAGGTTATGCAGGTCAGCGACCAGATAGG
>JAVYMF010000010.1:0-16270 GCA_038736665.1 archaeon
AGGAAATAGCAGACGTTCTTCGCATCCGCGCCGGGGACGAAATTGTTTTTGAAAATAAAGACGGAAAAATCATTGTTTCAAGCAGTTCAAAGCCACTGTCGAGCGAAGAGCTTGACGCTCTGAAAAAAATAGGGCTAATCCGCCATTACGAGCGCACGGCTGATTCCGTCGGGAAAGCGATCGGCGAGAAAGCGCTTGAATTAATGATGAAGAAAAAAATACTTTTCAAGTACAAAAAAGAAGGCAAGGAACTGATTGGCGTTGACAAGACGTATTTTCCTCTCATAACAGAAAAGAAAGAAGAAACTCATCCCCTTATTGAGAAGCTGTTCTCGGACGGGTTCCTGATTATTGACGACGCGTCGGCAGCCACGTTCCTGACAAACGAGTTAATGCGTTTGGACCGCGCCGGCGATGTCCGCGGAGTGCGCGGCTTTGATAAAAAGTTTTACATCGTTACGAGCGACAGGATGCGCGCCGTCGCTCCGAAGATTGAAAAAGCGCTGAAAAGCGAAAAAGTCTTGAAGGACGTCGCAGAAGCAGCGGGCGTTAGCGCTGATTTGTGCAAGGCAGTCATCGAAGTCATGAAAGAAGATGGTGACGTGGTTGAGAAAAAAGAAAACGTGTTCGCGAGGGCGTGACATGAACCCGACGGTGCTTGTCCCGATAATTACAGGAAAAGAGCATGAATCGCCTATGATAGAAAAATTAAAGCGCTCGGACAAGGTGGTGCTCTTGTTTGTCGCGGACGAGAAATTGCGCGACGTTCCCACGGGCTTCGCGGGCGCGCGTATCAAGGCAGCCGAGTCAGCGATGGAAAAAATAAAGAACGCTTTGCCAAGAGAAATCGGCGTGAAAGAGTATATTGAATGGGGCTCGTGGTCAGACAAAGTTGTGAACATCGCCCGGCTCGAGGAAGCGGACGCCGTACTACTTTTTCCAAGCGAGACAAGCGAGCTGATAAAGCCTTTCCTTCGTTCAGCCGGCCTTGGCTTTGAAACAGTCGAAGAAACTGCTTCTGAACAGCCCTAAGACTGTTCCGTAAGGTTTATATATAATGTAACTCCCAAAGAGTAGCAACATATTTATGGATGCGGAGGAGAAACTGAAATGAAAATGAAAAACTTTGCTATAGGGGCTGTTTTTTTGCTGGCTTTGATAGCCACCGCCCAAGCATTCCAGACGACAGTCCAAGCGACAGTCGTCAACCAGAACAAAATCGCAGCAACAGGATACGCTTACATAAGCAAATACGGCGATTATTGGCACGCTTTCTGGTACCTTGACGGCGCGAAAGTCGCTGAACAATGCTGGCCAGGCGACTGCCACGGAGACGCCGCTGCAGGAGTCTACCAAAGCCCCTCGCTCAGCCCGGGAACACATATGGTTTCTTACAGGGTAGTTACTAGAAGCAACGGCGAAAGCGTGGGCTCAGCGGTCGTGACAATACAGGCGCCGCCTCAGCCTGAAAACAGGGCGCCAATAGCGCAGTTCAACTCCAACTGCAACGGACTGACATGCTACTTTAACGACATGTCCCGCGACGATGACGGGATGATAACCAACTGGAACTGGGATTTCGGCGACGGGTACACTTCTCCAGCTCAGAACCCGCAGCACACCTACGCATCCAACGGAACTTACCTCGTAACGCTGCAGGTCACTGACGACGACGGAGCCGCCTCCACGACAACAGGAAACGTTGTCGTTACAGCACCCGCCCAGCCGCCCGCGAACCTCCCGCCTGTCGCGTACTTCACTTACACTAACAGCACCCCTAACACTTTCTCTTTCATAGACGCTTCAACTGACAGCGACGGCGCAGTCGTTTCATGGCTGTGGAACTTCGCTGACGGCACAACTTCAGCAGCCAGGAACCCGACGCACGTTTTCGCAGCAGGAACATACTCAGTCGTGCTGACAGTCACTGACGATGACGGTGCAACGAACTCTTACGCGAGAACAATAACAGTCAGCTCAGGTACAAGCACTACTAACAGGCCGCCCGCGTCAGTCTTCACGGTTTCAGTAAGCGGGGCGACAGCTTCGTTCACTGACGAGTCGTACGACAGCGACGGTACGATAACCACGTGGTACTGGACTTTCGGCGACGGAGCGACGTCAACCGTCCGCAACCCGACGCACGTTTACACTGCCATCGGCTCTTACAACGTGACACTGACGGTAACGGACAACGGAGGATTGACTCACTCGAGCAACAGGACAATCACGATAACTTCGTTGAACAGGGCGCCTTACGCGAACGCCGGGATAGACGCCACGACAAACACGACAACTGACCTCGCGTTCATCGGAACAGGCACAGACTACGACGGCACGATAGTCCTGTACGAGTGGGACTTCGACTACAATTCCTCGAAAGGATTCGAGGCAGACTGGTCCTCAGCGTCGACAGGAGTGACGACTCACAGGTACACGCGCGCCGGAACGTACTACGCTTACCTCAGAGTCACTGACAACGAGGGAGCGAAATCGACAGACATCCGCGTGGTGACAGTTACTGGCGAAAACGTCAGCGACGAGGACACGACAGGGCGCATCACGTACGACTTCCACTTGTACGGAGCCGACGTGCTGAGAACGTACAACTACGACATTGACGAGGACACGACGACAATAAAGCTCAAAATAACCAACATGGAAGACACCGAGCGCAACTTCCTCATCCGCGACGTTATCCCGAAAGAGTTCGCAGAGGACATCGATGACTTCCACGCGTACCCGTCTTACGACAAACTGTACAACCGCGATCCGGAGATGGGCTGGAACGTGACGCTCAAACCGTACGAGACTTTCACGATAACGTACGTGTTCGACGGCTTCAAGTCGCTTAACGACACCAAGAAATACTTCGCAGCGCCGAGGCTGACCGAGATCAAAGAAATAAAGCCTGCGCAGCCGGAAGAACAGCAGGAAGCGCCAGAGCAGCAGGACGCATTAAGCGCCCTGACAGGAAACGTGCTGGGAGCGTTCTCTGACCCGCAGTACGGCTTCATTTACTTGATTGTTGTGGTCGTGCTCGTGCTGGCTTTCTGGAAGAGGGAGTACATAGTCAAGAAATGGAAGTCCTTCACAGAAGGCACTGAAGATGACGAAGAATAAAAAAAACAAAAGCGCGTTAAACCCCAACCGGCGCCGTGAAAGGCGCCGATTCCCGCTTCTTTTTTGTTTATATACAACCTTGTTCATATTACTCAATCTTGATGGCCATGGCTTTGCTTATGAAAGAGCGCGTTCTCGTTACGAACGCGGAACTCGTAGGCGAATTAGAAGCAAAAGGATACGGAGAAAGGCAGGGAAATCAGCTGCTTTTGTCGCCCGAGGAAGCGCTTTACTTAAAGGAAAAAAGGCAAGAGTTCGACGTGCAGAACAAATCAGGAAAAAGCGTTACGTACGAAGCAATGTGGAAAACGTTCCTGAAAACCGACAAAGAATTCGAAATGAAATACCTCGTTTTCCGCGACCTGAAGGACCGCGGGTTCTGCGTCAAGACAGGATTCAAGTTCGGCTCGCATTACCGCGTGTACGCCCGAGGCGACAAGCCGGGGAAAGGGCACGCGATATGGCTTGTGCACGTTCTCCCCGAAGAAACTAAAGTCGACATCATCGTCCTGTCGCGCGCAATCCGCCTCGCGCAGAACGTGCGCAAAAAAATGATATATGCCGTGGTCGACAAAGAATCCAACATCACGTACTACCGCTTCGACAGAATAACGCCGTAAATCCTTCATTTTTTAATTAGTCATTTGAGAGATGAAAAACATGCTTTACTTAATAGGGCTCGGCTTGTGGGATGAGAAGGACATCACACTCCGCGGGCTTGAAAAAGCAAGGGAATGCGACCTAGTATTTCTGGAGTCGTACACGTCAAAGCTCATGGGCACAGACGAAAAGCGCCTAGGGTCGCTTATAGGAAAACAGATTCAGCCAGCGAACCGCTCTTTCATAGAAGAAGGCACAATACTCGCGTACGCGAAAAGCAACAAAGTCGCGCTGCTTGTCCCGGGCGACCCGTTCGTCGCGACAACGCACAGCGACCTGATACTCCAGGCCAAAGAAAAAAACGTGAAGTGCGAAATAATTCACAACGCTTCGATACTCTCGGCGATGACCGAATGCGGTCTGCAGGCGTACAAGTTCGGACGCAGCGCCACAATAACCTTCTGGGAAGGCGACTACCGCCCGACGTCCTGGTTCGACGCGTACAAGGAAAACCGCGAGCGAGGTCTGCACACTCTTTTCTTCTTGGACATCCAGATGGAAAAAAACCGGTTCCTGACGGCGCAGCAGGCAATCAAGCAGCTGCTGGAAGCCGGCCTTAGCAGAGGCGAGAAAATAATAGTCTGCTCCCAGCTGGGCGGACCGAACGCGAAAATATCCTTCGGAGCGCCAGACGACCTGCTGCAGCGTGACATAGGCTTGCCGCTGCAAATAATAATCGTCCCGGGCGCGCTTCACGAGAAGGAAAAAGAGTATCTGGAGAAACTGCAATGAAAACCGCGCGCGACAAGTTCGATTACTGCAGGAAAATAACAGAGGAATGCATCAGGAAAGCCGAAGCGCTCGACGAGAACGGAAAGACGCTCTTGAAATGGGCGAAAGATTATTATAACGACGCGGCGTACTATTCCGCGAAAGGTGACAGCGAGACGGCGCTCGAAGCCGTCGCTTACGCGCACGGGTTCATAGACGCTGGCGTGCTGCTCGGACACCTTCGCATCGATAATTATCACTTGGAGAAAAAGAAATGAGCATAAAAAGCATCGTGGTAAGCAGGAAAGCAATCGCAGCAATCATCGTAGCAGTCGCTTTAATAGCCGTTTCAGTCCTGGCGCTGTCGCTTATCGCTCCCAAGCCTGTCGTCGCTTCGCTTGAAAAAACGACCCTCGCGCCGGGCGAGGACACGACGTTGTCAGTCTCGGTGACGAACCCGACTGGAGCAGTCCTTTCGGACGTTTCAGTTACAGCTTCCACGCCTGACCGGGACGTGTTCATAAGCACGCCTTGGCCCGAGTCGGACGTGATAGGCGTCGGAGAGACGCGCGTGTTCAGGTTTTCAGTGATAGTTGTCAGCTCGGCCGCAGACGGGCAGTACGTCATAAAAGTTCGCGTTCCGCGTTTAAGCGAGGAAACGAGCGTCCGCCTGGAAGTCAAATCATAACCGCTTGAGTGGTTATTTGAACAGCACTTCTTTTATTATCTGCACTGCGTACGCGTAACCAAAATCAGGCACCCATTCCACGAAATCAAAGTAACTAAAATCAGTGTTGCGTATCGTGTTTATTACCTGCTCAGGCGAAAAGCCGAACGCTTCAGGCGTTCCGGTGCCGACATACGCTGGGTCCATCACGTCGGCGTCCAGGGAAAAATAATCGACGCGCCCGTTGAAGCCTATGTCGCGCCGCCAGTCTATCTTTGACGAGTCCCCAAACTCAAGCTCTTCTTTCGAGCCGCTGCGTATCCCGCGTAGATGGACGTTTTTCGTCTGCTCGTAGACGCGGCGGTTAGCGCATGCATGCGAATCAGCATCTCCTCCGTATGCTTTCATCAGGTCGAAATGCGCGTCCAAACACAAATACGAACGTACGTTTAGTGCTTTCGTTATTAAGGGCGTTATGGAGTGGTCCCCGCCTATGAATAGGATTTTCGCGCGCTCGTTCTTCTTTTTTATCCCGGCGATTTTTGTCGCTAGCTCTTTCTCGAGCGACGCGTACGTTTTCACTTTGACGTCGCCAACGTCGACTATCTTCTCGTCGAACAAGTCGCGTTTTCTCCATATGTCGTACGTCCAGTAATTCTTTAAATGCTTTCTTATCGCGTCAGGCGCTTTCTCGCAGCCCTTAAGAGCGCTTGCTTTTCCTGCGAAAGGCACGCCGACGATTATCCAATCGGCTTCTTCCACGCGGTATAAGGGCTCCCACAGCTTCAATCAAATCACTTGCTTTTGCCTTTCCACATATCACGTTTAATTTTCAATTGCTCTTTCGCGATTTCTTTCAGTTCGGTCCCGAGTTGCAGCGTTTCCTGCGGCGTCATCTTGAAGGCCTTTTGCGACGTTTCGTCCTGGATGCGTATCATAACGCTTCCGTCCTTTGGAAACGCGCCGCTCATCTTAGGCTCGTCGACTTCGACCTGCAGCATATTCCTGTGCTTTTTTCCGTCCTTATCCTCGTAAAAATGAGGGTACTGCGAGACTATCACTTTGAACCACCTGCTTTTTATTGCTCGCTTTTGACATATATACTTATGTCGCCTGAAGAGGAAAAAAAGAGGAAAAAGCCAACTCAAGAGCTAAAAGAAGAGCTTCTTAAAATAGGCCACGAACCTGCTGATCAGCTGATTTACTCAGAGGTTTTAAACCACAAAGATATGGAAAAGAGAATAGGCGAAATTAGTAAAGTGTTCGCTGACTATTTGGAGGAAACCAAGTTCGGTAATAGGAATGAAGTCATCGAAGTGCTTAACGGTTATTTGGAAAAAGGCAATAAAATGATCCTCTTTAAAACAATGAAAGAGAAGGGGAAAGAAGAAATTGTTGGATTCGCCACGCTTCTTGTTGACCCCATCACTAAAACAGCAAGGCTAAACGACTCGTACTTAAGAAAAGAGTACAGAAAAAGAGGCCTCGGTAATCGTTTGAACGTTAAACGCGCGATAATAGCTAGAATGGAAGGAATCCCTCTCGAGAAAATAAAAAAAGGCGGAGCTTTCACAAGAGACGGCCTGAACCTGCACAAAGCCAGGCCGAAAATATTCGGGAGAATTTACGGCGTGCCTCAGGAGCAGTTCGATCTCTTGAAAGGAGAAAAACCACCCAAGCAGAGCACGCTGGAAAGCGCGCTCGCAAGGCAAAGAAAAAATAATTTAAAGAAACGTTAAGGCAACAATGCCGTCACACTCGCGCGCAGAAAGTCATCTGATAGCGCATTCTTCCTGTTTTCCTGTCGAGGCCCGCGATTTTCGAGCTGCGCTCGAAGCGCACGTGAAACTTGTCGCCCACGCTTTTCACGATAAAATCGCCGGCTTTCCTGAAGCCGAAGAAAAAATCGATGCCATCCTTGTTTTCCTCGAACCAAAACGCTTTTGACTCAGGCATTTTTTCCGACAAATAAGCTATCTCGCGCTTTACGAACTTGGCTATCCGCGCGAATGTCTCAGGGTCGTGATTCTCAGCGCGACGCAGCTGAACCTTGTACTCAAAAGATTTTCCAGCCAGTTTCCGGCACTTGTCGCACGTGGCGTCCTTGAAGCGCACGCTCATGCGGTAATCGCGCTCTATCTGGTAATGCCTGTTCTTGTCGATGAAGCCGCTTACCGAAACAAGCGCCTCGTTGCCTTCAGTGTCGACGCTCACGTTAGGCGAGTATAGGTTGGTCTTTAACCTGTCGGCTATTATTCTCTTCAGGGACTTGAAAGAGTCCTCGATCCACTCGTTCTTGAAAAACCATGACCCGCAGCGCTTGCATTGGACGATTTCAATCTCGCCCGGCAACCGTGTCTGAACGTTCGTGTTCACGTAGCAGTCTATGCAGAAGCCCTCGTAAAAGTCAGCGTCCATGCGCCCGCACTTAGGGCAGAATTTGCCGCTCATACGTAATCATCCACTTCTATTCTCTGGCCGAACTTGGGCACCACGCAAGTCAAGCCGAGCTCGTCCTCCAACTTCTTCGCGAGCGCCAGCGACTGCGGCTCCTCCCCGTGCTGGATCAGAGTCAATGACGGCGACGCTTTCTTGACGAACGCGAACAGCTCGTTCTTGTCAGCATGAGCAGAAAAGTCAAAGTAGCGGATGTCGAAAGACGAGAAGTCCAAGTCGAACCCCTCGACTTTCAAGCGCTTCGTGTTCAACAGCGCGTATCCCGGCGTGTCTGCCGGCTGGAACCCCGAAAAAAACACCGCCTGGTTCTTCCTGCCTCTCATCTTGAACAAGTAAGAAAGCGCCGGCCCGCCCGCAAGCATACCTGCAGTGGACACGATGACAGAAGGCTCGTCAAGAGCCTGCTTTCTTTGGACGTCGTTCGTTATCCACACTGCTTCTTTCATCGAGCCGTAGAATTCATCGTAGTCCCTCAAATAATCAGGGTGGTCCATCATCAGCTCAGCGGCGCTCTTGCACATGCCGTCCATGTAAATGCTGTACTCGAAGCCGTTTGACACGAGCACTTCGATAATCTCCTGGCTTCTCCCGACAGCGAACGCTGGCACTAGCACGTTCCCGTCCTCCTCGCAGATGCTATTGCAGCATTCCACGAAATCCTTTTCCAGGGACGCGCGATCAGGGTGCTCGCGGTTGCCGTACGTCGATTCCGTCACGAGCACGTCCACGTCCTTGAACCTGTCATACGCTGCATTATGCAGCCTCGAGTCGCTGAACTTGATGTCGCCAGTGTAAACTAATCGCTGTCTTCCCGTGTCCATTTCCACGCTTGCGGCGCCGAGGATGTGCCCAGCGTCGCGAAAAGAAAATGACAATCCCCCAGTTATCTTCTCTTCCTCATCATATATCACTTGCTTCACGTTGCGCATCATTCTTTTCACGTGCTGCTCCGAGAATATAGGCAGCAGCCCCTTCAAATCGTTTACTTTAATGCTGTCCTTGACCAGCAAATCTATGAGAGGCATTGAAGGAGGCGTCATAAACACTGGCTGCTCCGTGTTGTGAAAAAGCGTCGGAACGGCGCCAGAATGGTCGAGGTGCGCGTGCGTCACGATGACAGCGTCAAGAAAGCCCTGCACTGGCAGGGGAGTGATGTTCTGTTCTGAAGACACTTTCACGCCGTAGTCAATCATCACGCGTTTTTTGTCGTGCTCCACAAGGCACCCCGCTCGGCCGACCTCGCGGGCCGCACCGTGAAAAGTGATTCTCATAGTTAATGATTAATGCAATAGTGTTTAAATACGTAAACCGAGTTTTTGAAGCCATGAAGCAGCTGCCGTTCGAGCGCGCGAAGCACCTTCTGAGGAGGTATGACGTCGTTTTTGCCGAAAGCGAACTGACTCAATCCGCCAGCCACGCGGTGAAAGCCGCGCAGAGAATCGGCTTTCCCGTAGTAATGAAAGTCGACTCCCCTAAGATAATCCACAAGAGCGACGCGGGAATGGTCGTACTTAACGTGAATTCCGTTAGCGGCGTTCACTCTGCTTTTAACGAAATAATGAAAAAAGCCAAGAAGAAAAAAGCCAAGGTAAACGGCATTCTCGTCCAAAAGCAGGGCTCAGGATACGAGATTATAGTCGGCGCGAAGCGCGACCCGCAGTTCGGGCCGGTGGTGCTGTTCGGGCTCGGCGGCGTGTTCGTTGAAATAATGAAGGACGTCGCGATGCGCGTGGCGCCAGTAACGCGCGCTGAAGCGCACAGGATGATTAAGGAAACAAAAGCATATGCTGTGCTGAACGGCGCCAGAGGTGGAATTAAAGCTGATTTGGAAGCGCTTACTTCTCTCATAGCTAAAATCTCCAATCTTATGATGGACAATGATGAAATCGTTGAATTGGATTTAAACCCCTGCTTCTTGGACGATAGGGGTTATATAGTCGCGGACGCCAGAATAATGGTGAAATAATAATGTACAGAATCAGGATGCATTCAAGGGGAGGACAAGGGGGGAAAACAGCAGCGAAAATGCTTGCCGATGCTTTTTTCAGTGAAGGCAAGCAAGTGCAAGCGTTCTCAGTGTACGGCGCTGAGAGAAGAGGAGCGCCAGTAGTTTCTTTCGTTCGCGTGGACGACAAGCCGATATTAGAACGTGGGTACATCAACGACCCGGAGTGCATCATAGTGATGGACGACTCGCTTCTCAAGTCCACGGACGAGCTCGGCCTGTACAGGGGGCTGGACGCTCGCGAGTTCTTAATAGTTAATACGCGTCAAAAAATCAAGCCACCTAAAAAAGGCGTGCGCCTCGTGACCGTGGATGCCACGTCAGTAGCGCGCGAAACGATGGGCCGTGAAGTCTTTAACACTGCCATGCTCGGGGCTTTCGCAGCGGCGACCGGCCGCGTCTCTCTGGAGTCGCTTGAGAAAGCCATTCACGACAACCTTTATCGTAAGTATCCTGACTGGATTCCGAAAAATATACTGGCAGTCAAGAAAACTTACGAAGCAGTGAGCGGGATGATAAAAAAATGAAGATGATGCTTTTGGTATTAATGGTACTGTTTGCGAGCGCGTGCTCCGCAGTATGGATTCCCGCGAGAAACATTAGCTTGATTTCAGATACAGGAGTCACTGATTACGCTTCTTTAGTAGCTGACAGTCGTGGGAGGGTGTTTTCTTTCCCGATGGTCATGCTGCTGTTCTTGTTCGCCACGGCTGCGTTTTTCTCGGTGAAAAAATGACTAAAATCTCTGACATTAAGTACGATGGAAACAGAGGCGTTCCCGTAATACGCGACGTGGGCAACGCAACGCGCGTGCACACGGGCCTTTGGGGACGCGCTAAGCCCGTTACTGACTACGAGCACTGCATCGGCTGCCGCTCTTGTTACGTGTACTGCCCTGTTAGCGCTATCTCGTGGGACGAGAAAAAAAACAAGCCTAAGACGAATTATTTCACGTGCAAGTCATGCGGTCTGTGCGCGAACGTTTGCCCCGTAAAATGCATAAAAATGGTCGAGATTTAGTTTCGTTTTTTGAACGCAAGTTATTAATACCATTTTGCACAAATACTTTGCATTAGCTCACCCGGCTGATTTAATGAAAAGCATATTGAAGAATAGAATCGATGAGAAGGACTCCGTCGAGTACGAGGAATTAGTCCAGAAAGAATCGCCGGAAGTCAGCGCGTTCAGGCCGCACTTCTTCTCAAGGTTCTCCAGGATGTTCGGCTAAACGCCGTACCCATACATCCTTTTTTCGCCGATTTTCCACGCTATTTTTGCGATTACAAAAAACGCCACTGTCCAAGCTATCATAAGCGCAAAGTTCGTTAAAACGTCGCCCAGCGCGGCGTTGCCCATTATTATCGACGCCTGGAAGTGGGCCGTGAACCTGAAAGGCAGGAAAAACGCGGCGTCCCTAAGTGTTCCTGAGAGCAGTTCGAGAGGAATCATCGTTCCAGAGAACAAGGACATGAACGCAGTAAACGCGTTTAAGAGCCCCCAATTGTCCTCCAGCCACAGCGCTGTCAGCCCGACGCAGAAGAACATCGTGAAGTTCATCAGGAACGAGAAAACCAGTGAAATGAGGAACAGCGCTATCCTCAGTGGATCGTTTGTGAACTGCATGTTGAACGCTGCGCTTACAGCGAGCAAAACGCCTAAGTAAAGCACGAGATCGAGAACGAAACCAGCTATTCTCTTCCATAGGTTGTAGTTCAGGTAAGGTATCGGTTTCACTAAGTTAATCACTATCCTGCCGTGGAGTATGTCCCCTGATATCTTGCTTGCCAGCCCCTGCCGGGGTGACATCACGTTTACCGCGTACACAGTCGCGTAGTACGTCATAAGATAACCTAAAGTCATGCCCGCGACGTTCGAGTTCTGAAGCATCGCCCTCCAGAACAGGTAAGTTATGCCTATGAAAATAGGGAAGTTCAGAAGAGAAAAAAAGAAGTCCATGGAGTAAGCTTTTATGTCCTGGAACGTCGTGAGCATTATACGCAGACGCTTATCCGCCATAAGAACCGTACCTCTTCAGGCCTTTTCTCCAAACGAACACGGACACGGCGAACCACACGCCGACCAGAGCCAGCTCAACAGCCACAGTGTAGGCGAAAGACGCCAGGTCCATTTGCCCGAGAGCCATCATCGTCGGATAAGTTTGCATGAAAATAATAGGCAAACCGAAAGTCAGTGCCATCTGCACGCGAGGCGAGAAAATCGTAGCAGGGTAGCCTCCTACTCTCCAGATAGAGTTCCAAACGTTCATCACCGCTTGAGTTCGCCCTACCCAGAATGAAAGCGAACCTATTATAGTGAATATCAGCGTGAGTATGATGCAACCGAGAAGTATTATCAACAGAGACCCAGCGAAGCTCGTTATCGAAACAGTCGTTCCTAGCTGCGACGCGACCCAGAAGTAACCGAGAGCGCTTATTATGTCCATCATCGCGAACAAATTCATGCGTTCGAGCATGTACGCTATCAGGGGGTTTACTGGTTTCGACAGAAGCTTGTCGAGCCCGCCGTGGATGATTATTTCGTCCATGCGCTCGGAGTAGTGAAACAAGAACCAGTAAATGCTGACGCTTAAGTGCATGAAACCCTGCAGCAGCATTATCTGCCCGTAAGTCCAACCGTTTATCTGGGTGGTGTAACCGTACACAACACCCCAAAACAAGAAGCTCATTATCAGCCACGCGATGCTTGACACTAGCCCCATCGCGAATGAAAGGCGGTATTCGACAAGAAGTTTCGCTTTAAGCACTAAGTAGCGCTTGAACAGCTGGGCGTACGTCATATCACTTTTCCTTTTTTGTAGATTTTTGACACTATCTCTGACAGCTCCGGCTCTTCCACGGAGATGTCGATGACCTCGACGGCTTTTATGATGTCTTCGATAACCTTCTTTATGTCGTGCTTCGTCAAATCGACGGACATCCGGATGTACCCGTCCTTATGCTTAATCACGCCGACTTTCTTCAAGCCCGCGTCCGCGAACGCTTTGTCCTTGAAGCCGGCGTAGATCACAGTGATGTTCTTCGAGTGGACGTATTTTTTCTTCAGCTCGTCGAGCGGGCCGTCGTATATTATTTTTCCGTTGTCCACGAGAATGATGCGTTCGCAAAGAGCTTCTATGTCGCCCATGTCGTGCGTCGTCAGCATAATCGTCGTTCCCTCGCGCTCGTTTATCTCGCGCAGAAAATTGCGCATTTCTTCTTTCGCCACGACGTCCATGCCGACCGTCGGCTCGTCCAAGAACAGCACTTTCGGCTTGTGCAGAAGAGACGCCGCGACTTCGCAGCGCATCCGCTCGCCGAACGATAGTTTCCTCACTTGCTTATCCAAGAGCTTCCCTATCCCCAGTATCTTGTCGTAGTACTCGAGCCTCTTCTTGAATGCCTCGTCGCTTACTTCGTAAATATCCTTGTATAATTTCAGCGACTCAATGACAGGCAAGTCCCACCACAACAGTGACTTCTGCCCGAACACCACGCCTATGTTCTTCACGTACTTCACCCTCTCTTTGTGGGGGGCGAAGCCGAGGCACTGAACGCTGCCGCTGTCAGGAACTAGTATCCCCGTCAGCATCTTGATGGTAGTCGTCTTTCCTGAGCCGTTCGCGCCCACGTAAGCGAAGAACTCTCCGCGCTTAACGCGGAAAGAAACGCCGTCCACGGCGCGTACGCGCTCTTTCTTCGGGAAGATTCTCCTGATGCCAGTACCCGGAATTCTTTTCACGTAAGTCTTCACGACGTTTTCAACGGTTATGTCATAGTTCATTCAAACTCACGCTCACCTGCGGAAGCAAAGCTCCCGCAAGGACTCAAATGCGAAAAAAGAAACAGCGCATTCCAAAAGACAAAGGGTTGGCACTACCACGTTGCCTTACTGTCTTTTGAAAGTAACCATGCTACTCACTACTACTTTTTATAAAGCACGCGTATATAATGCTTTTGGTGATTCAATAAAGCCCATAATCGCGGGCATCGACCCGGGCTCGACTGTCGGCATTGCCGTTCTGGACGTCCGCGGCAACATCATAGACGTCGAGTCAGGCAAAGGCCTTTCAGCGTCGGACGTCATCTTTGAGCTGCAGTCCTACGGCGAACCCCTAATCATAGCCGCCGATCGCAACCCTGCGCCGAAATCAGTCAAAAAAATCGCCGCGGCTTTCAACGCGCTTTCCTTCGTCCCGGAAGAGCACTTAAGCGTGCTCGAGAAAAAACAGCTCGTAAGGCCTTACTTGGAGTCGCTCAAGCTCATGAACAACCACGAGAAAGACGCGCTCGCCGCGGCTCTCAAGGCCTTCGGTTTTTACTCATCGAAACTGCGGAACCTCGAGAAAAGATACGGCAAAAACTACGAGCAGAGCCTCCGCTCAGTGCTGCTCAGGGACATTTAAATATTCCGCCCTCATTTTTAATATAGAGTGCAGTTATGAAGCAGACGTTAATCACTGGGAACGAGGCCGCCGCTTGGGCGGCGCGCCTCGCGCGCGCTGAAGTGATTCCGAACTATCCAATCACTCCTCAGACGGAAATGCTCGAGACTCTGTCTGAATGGATAGCTGACGGAGCGTTCGAAACAGAGTTTCTTCGCATGGATTCCGAGCACTCCGTAATGAGCGCCGCGATAGGCGCGTCAGCGTCCGGAGCGCGCGTTTTCACAGGCACGTCCTCACAAGGGCTATTCTTGATGTTTGAAATGCTGTACATCGCGTCTGGGCTCCGCCTTCCCATCGTGATGGCCAACATTTCCAGAGGAATATCCGCGCCGATAACGCTTTGGGCGGACCACGACGATTTTCTCTCAATGTTGAACAGCGGCTGGATAATGTTCAACGCCCAGAACAACCAGGAAGTGCTGGACTCGCTGCTCATGGCTTTCAAAATATCAGAGGACAAGAAAGTGCTGTTGCCGTCAGTCGTGAACATGGACGGATACGTGCTGTCTTACACAGACGAGCCCACAGTAATACCAGACCAGAAGCTAGTCGACCGCTTTCTCGGCAAGTACGAGCCTGAGCACGCTTTCTTCAAGCCAGGAACGCCTTTAGTCCAGGGAAGCGCCGTGCTCAATGGAAGGGATTACACTTACTTCAGGAAACAGCACACGCGAGCATGCTTCAACGCATTAGACGTTACAAAGCGCGTGTGCAGGCAGTGGAAAAAAGCCGCAGGCAGGGAATACGGCCTCATTGACTCGTTCATGCTTGACGACGCTGACGTCGCGCTCGTGACGCAAGGCTCAATATCAACAAGCGCAAAACAAGCAGTCATAGACATGCGCAAAAAAGGCACCAAAGCAGGGCTGCTGCGGCTCAGGCTGATCCGCCCGTTTCCCGAAAAAGAAGTTGCCGAAGCCCTCGAAGGAGCGAAAGCAGTCGCCGTAGTAGACAAGAATGTTTCCCCTGGGCGCGGCGGGATAATGTACCCTGAAATACGCTCAGCTGTCCTCGAAAACAATGAAAAGCCGACTGTGTCCGGTTTTATCACGGGCCTCGGAGGCTCGCCTGAGTCATCCTCGCTGTTCGAAAGCATAGTGCACAAGGCGATGAAAGACGCGAAAAACAAGAAAGGAGAAGTCCGTTTCGTATGAACGAAATAAAGTCTCTCAAGGACATACCCACTGACGATTTTATTAGCGGCGGCTCGCCAACGTGCGCTGGCTGCGGACCGGAAATAGGCATAAAATTAGCTCTCAAAGTACTCGGCAAGGACACAGTCATCGTCAACCCTGCCGGCTGCATGACGCTCCTATGCAATTACCCTTTCACGCCCCTGCGCGTGTCATGGATTCACAGCGCAATAGAAAACTCAGCGCCTACAGCGACAGGAATACTCGCTGGGCTGCGGGCTAGAAACCGCAAAATGAACGTCATGTGCTACGCTGGGGACGGTGCCACTTACGATATTGGCTTCGGCCCCCTCTCGTTCGCAGCGATGCGCAACGACAGCATCATTTACATTTGCTACAACAACGAATGCTACGGGAACACAGGAAACCAGTGGGACACGGCAACGCCTTACCTTGCGTCGACGACTACCACGCCGCCCGGGGAGCGCTCGCGCGGCAACACATTCAACCAAAAAGATATGGTCAAGATAATGTCGGACCACGGCGTTTACGCCGCCACGGCTAACATAGCTTTTCCTGCTGACTACATGAACAAAGTCAGGAAAGCCGCGAAAAACAACGGCTTCTCTTACATCGAGCTGCTGGGGACGTGCCCGACGAACTGGCACGCCGACCCGTCCAAAACAGTGGAAATCTCCCGCCTCGCAGTCGAAACGGCGTTCTGGCCCTTAATAGAAAGGGAAAAAGAGCGCCTCGTCATCAACTACAAGCCGGAGCAACTGCGGCCCATAATAGACTTCTTGAAAACGCAAGGAAGATTCTCGCACTTGACTAAGCGCGAAGTCGAAGACGTGCAAGAAAGAGTGGCGCGCCGTTGGCACGCGTTGCTCGAAGAAGAAAAATGCGGAAAATAAAATAGAGTGGTTTGCATGAGGAAATTGTTTTTGTTAATCCTTTTCCTGGGCTTGTCTTTCGCGGGATGGATAAAGCCAGTCCAGATTCATGAGTCTACGGAAGGTTTTAATTACATAGCGATGGCCGTGGACCAAGACGACGTCATCCATGTCGTG
>JAVYMF010000011.1:0-16123 GCA_038736665.1 archaeon
AGCACCGCAAGATCATGCTCAACGACTATTACGCTATTTTTTTCGCCGAGCTTTTTTATCACGCGCGCAGCGTTAAGCCTCTGGCGGACGTCTAAGTACGACGACGGCTCGTCGAAAAAATAATAATCCGCGTCCTTGCCCATTGTGGCGGCAATCGCGATTCGCTGGAGTTCGCCGCCTGAAACTTCGGTGATGTTATGGTCCAGGCATTCCTGTATTTCCAGCTCTTTCACGAGCCCATCGATTTCGCCGTTCTCGTCCGCTTTGTACAGCAGGTCTTCGACTGAACCCCTGAAATAAGAAGGTATCTTTGAAACTTCCTGGGGCTTGTAAGACAACCTCACGTCGTTGTTCGAGAGCTTCTCGAAGTACTGTTGCATTTCAGTACCTTTATAAGCTGCGATGACTTTGTTCCAGTCGCCTCCGCGCTCGTAATCCCCGAGGTTAGGGACGAGCGCTCCGGCCATGATGTTCAGCAGAGTGGACTTTCCTATGCCGTTCGGCCCAACAAGACCCACGACTCCCGTTTTCAATGCCGGAAAGCGGTACAGCCTGAACGCGTTCTTGCCGTACTGGTGCGCGGGGCTCTCTAGCTCGTGAGGCAGATTAATTATCGTAATCGCTTCGAAAGGGCAGCGCTTGACGCATATGCCGCATCCAGTGCACAGGTTCTCGTCTATCACCGCTATTTTGCTGATTCCTCCGACCGCTTTTTTGCGGTCGCCCAACACTATGCATTCCGCGCCGGTGCGGTTTATCGGGCAGGACTTGATGCAGTCCAAAGCGCAGTGGTTAGGGTTGCATTTTTCAGGATTGACTATTGCGATTCTTTTTTTAGAAGTCATGCCCCTCACTAGTAAGTAACCATTCTACCATTAAAATAAGACGTTATTCTATTTCAACAGAGCCCTGCAGCCGGCGCATCAGCTGAATGGCATGCGGAACGCTCATCTCGCCGCGCTCGGCCCAAGCCATAATGTCCTCGGCCATCTTAATCCGTCTTTCCCCGGCCAAAGACCCGCGCTGTGCCATCACGACCCGAAGATATCGCTCCCGCAGCTCTTCCATAAAAACCGAGGATTATTCTGGCTGCGCTTGTTTAAAAAAGAAACGGGCTATTTAAAGGAAGACAAGCAGCAGGCCGATGAAAAGGCAACAGAGCACTGTTGCATCGTGCGCCTGGCAGTGTTTCGCTGGGGCGACAGTGCTGTTTTCTAAGGTTTTTCGCGTTGCATTGAACGCAGCGGAAAAAGCTGTTTTAAAGAAAGATTAGCAGCAGGCCGATGAAAAGCATGAATAGCCCGAACACTAGGACTCCGCCGGTTATTAACGCAGTCAGCGCCGAGACGAAGTTCCACGCGTAAGCAAAGTGCATCATCCCGCTGAGCACCATAAGCCCGGCTATTATCGCTATTATTCCGAACTTGTCAAACCGCACTTTCTATCACCATGCTTATTAATTATTCTCTGTATAATAAGATTTCGCTGATGACAGATGAGAATGATAAAGCGCGACGAGAACGCTATAAAACTGAAGCCTGAAGTGCCAGAGGACCTGTGGCACCTTGAGAAAATAATAAGGCCCGGCGACCTCGTGAGCGGAAGCTCTTTGAGAAAATTCGTAAGCGACTCCGGGCGAAGCGAAAGGAAGCATGTTTTCATCACGGTCCGCTGCGAGAAAGCGGAGTTCCACAAGGGCTTCAACAAACTGCGTGTGCTCGGGATTATAGTCAGCGGCAGCCCCGAGGAATTCGTGAGCGTCGGCGCGCATCACTCACTGGATTTCGACGTCGGCGACGTCGTGCAAGTGCAAAAGATAAAATGGAGCCAGTACGAGTTAGACCGCATCAGAGAAGCGTCGGCATCCGCGCGGAAGCCGAAAATGGCGGCGCTGATACTCGACGAGAGGGACGCGGAACTTTTTTTAATCCGCGAGTACGGCGTAGAGTCTTTAGGGCGAGTTTCGCTGTCAGGGCGCGGGAAGTACGCCGAGGAGTCGCGTGACTCGAAGACAAAGTACTTTTCCGAGATTTACGATTTAATCAAAGCGACGCCCGAGAAAATAATAATAGCGGGCCCAGGTTTCGAAAAAGAAAACTTTTATTCCTTCCTTAAGGAAAAAGACGCTCGCCTTGCGAAGAGCGCGTTCGTAGAGAGCACCGGCAACACGGGAAGGCAGGGTGTTTTCGAATTAATTAACAAGGAAACAGTTTCACGCGTCCTGAAAGAATCGCGCTTCGCTGAAGAAGTAAAAGCGGTGGAGGAAATAATAGCGAAGCTGCACACGGACTATGTCACGTACGGATTGAACGCTGTCAGCGAGGCTGTGGACTACGGAGCAGCCGAGCGCATCGTCATCGTTGACTCGTTCGTGTTCGAAAACAAAAGCGCACAAGAACTTTTGGAAAAAGCCGAGCGCACGCGCGCGAGCGTGATGATGGTCTCGCACGAGAACGACGTTTCAGAGAAGCTAAAAGCGCTTGGTTGCGTCGCAGCGGTTCTGCGCTTCAAAGTTTCTTGATTTCGCAGTGCAGCTTTTCCCAGTCGTGAGCGTTGCGTGAAAAGCGCTCGTTTGCAATGCCCACGATTTTTTTGACGTAATCGTCGCTTACCAGCTGCTCGCCGTTCATCTTTATCAGGGCTTCGACGCGCTGCGTGCCCTCAATTTCTATTTGAACTCGTCCTTCCGACACGCTGAATATGCCGCCGCGCTTTATTCCCGCGCGGTCTTTCGCCCGCAGGAAACACGCCGCCGATTCGACGTCTCGGCAGGACACGTGAAGAATCAGTGGCTCCATTCTTAGCCATATGGTTCCTTTGGCGTTTTCTAATGCTTTCTTCACTTCATCGAATGAAACGCTTCTGTGCCAGCGGGCGATGAAGTTCGCGCGCCCTTTCTCACCAGCGAAATTAATCAGCATTATCCTCCCGTAGCAAGAGCTTGAAGTGAAATAATCCTGTTTGGAGTTGATTTCGTCCAGCAGCGCCAACGCGGGCTCGTCCGCGAGATTGTCGCGCTTCGCTTTTTCGAGCTTTTTCATCGCGTTTTTCTTGAGAGCGTCGAAGGCCATTTCAGACCTGCCTTATGCTTTTTGAGAATACGTAGGAATCTTTTTCTCCCCAGAGGTCTTTTATGAAGCCCACTTTTTTGAAGCCGTTTTTTAAGTGGAACTTGTAAGAGATTTTGTTCGTCGTGTCGAGGTCGCTCATTATTTTCTTGAAGCCTCTTTTCCCATATTTTTCTTCTATCGCATTTATCAGGCGTGATGCTATTCCATTTCTTCTGTACTTTTTTTCAACGTACAGGTCCTCTAAGTGAATCTGGTTCCAGGTTTCGTCGAATAAAACGAACGCTACTACTTTTTTCCCGAGGACAGCGACCAGCGCTTTTTTTTCCTTTACCCTTCTTTTTATGTGCTTTTCCGCGACTTTCTCGTTGTTAGCCCACCAGTGCGGCCAAGATTTCCTGCTTAGCCTGATGCAGTCAAGCGCCTCTTTTTTGTTTGCTAGTCTGATTTCATAAGGCATAATTTCACTTTTTCTTACCTAAAAGAACAAGATGAGCCAGCAAAGACTCTAATTGGATGCGCTCGTTGGCACCTTCAGTGATTCGGAAGTTGTACTCGCCGATTTTGTCTATCAGCTCGATTTTTTTCAAGTCGTCTATGGCGTCCGTAGCCAGCGTTTCCTTGTACACTTGGAGTATGACTTCCTCGCCGCTCATGCCGTACTCGAACAAAAGAGAGTCCAGCATTCTTCTCGCCTCGCCGAAATCCCCTTTCAGGCCGAGCTCGAGCAGTTTTTTTACTTCCTGCGGCTTAGCTCGGGCCGCTACTTTGTACACGGAGTCTTCAGTGATTTTTTCCTTCAAGGCAGCTGACGTCTGCAAGTAATTGATGGCCTTGCGCATGTCGCCTTCTGAAGCGTAAACAAGAGCATTGTACGCGTCTTTTTCGACGTGAAGGCCCTCGTTTTTAGCTATGTATTCCAGGCGCTTTGTTATCTCTTCTTCAGGCAACGGCTTGAAACGAAACAAAGCGCAACGGGATTGTATGGGCTCGATTATCTTGGAAGAATAATTACACGACAGGATGAAGCGGCACGTGCGTGCATAGTTTTCCATCGTGCGCCTTAATGCGTTCTGCGCGTCGCGAGTTAGCGCGTCTGCCTCGTCCAAGAATATTATCTTAAAGTCAGCGCCACCGTAAGGCAGCGTTGCTGCAAAATCCTTGATTTTCCCGCGGATGACGTCTATGCCTCTCTCGTCAGAAGCGTTCAGCTCCAAGAAATTCTGCGCGAAAGTTTCGCCGAATATTTCATTAGCAAGCGCAATCGAGCATACTGTCTTGCCTATGCCAGGCATTCCCGCGAAGAGCATGTTAGGCATGTTCTTCATTTCCGCGTATGCTTCCAGGCGCCTGACTATCGGCCGGTGGCCGACCACGTCCTTTAAGCGCTTAGGGCGGTATTTTTCAGTCCAAGGTAATCCGACGTCAATCATTGCTTTTTCATCTCAAAAACCAGCTTTTTTATTTTAAGCAGCAAATGTTTAAATAACTACTTGGTTTAAATAAAAAACGATGAACGGCTTGTCATTCGCTTTTATGATATTTTTCGGCCTGCTGCTTGGCCTGGTTTTCAAGGACCTTGCGAGGCAATTCGGAGCAAAAGAAGAGCTAGCTTCTTCTTACGTGCTGGTCCTTCTGCTGCCTTTCATCCTGATAGTGTCTTTCGTTTTCGTGAGGTTTTTTATGTTTTTTCAGTTCAGCTTCAGTGACCTAAGCAACATCAACTCTTTATATTCTTCACCGATGCTGTGGGTCGCTGCCTCGGCGCTGGCAGGCGGGGCCGCGAGGATGTTTTTTGACAGGTTCGTGCTGAAACAAAGCAAGTAATAGCCATGAAAATTTTTCTGGATAGCTACGGTTGCACTTTGAATCAGGCTGACGCTTCGATAATTCGCGGCGTCCTCAGGAAGCACGAGTTCACGTCTCTGGAAAACGCAGATGTGGTGGTGCTTAACTCATGCGGCGTTAAGCTCACTACTGAGAACAAGATTGTGTCGGCAATCGAGCGCTACAAGAAGCTCAGAAAGCGCGTCATCGTCACGGGCTGCCTGCCGCGGATAAACGAGAAAAGAATGCGTTCGCTAGGCGTCGTGTTAGTCGACTCAAACTCGCTGGCACGCCTTCCTGACGCTCTTAAAGCGAAGCAAGGCGCTTTTTTTTCGGAAAGACACTACAATAAAATCAAAATGGCTCACGAGCAGGACAAGTCGCCCACTGCAGTGATTGAGATAAGCGAAGGATGCCTGGGCTCGTGCTCATTCTGCGGCACGAAAAAAGCGCGTGGGCACCTAACTTCGTACCCGAAAGAAGATATCGTGCGTTACGCGCGCTCGCTGGTTCGCTCTGGCAAGAAAGAACTACTAGTTACCTCCCAGGATGCCGGGGCGTACGGTGCCGACATCGGCTCTTCGCTTCCTGAACTCGTAAAAGAAATAACGTCGATTCCAGGCGAGTTTATGGTGCGCGTCGGCATGACCAGCCCTCATTTCGTTTCGCGCGACATTTCTTCCTTCAAGAGAATGTACGAGAATCCTAAAGTTTACCGTTTCTCGCACATCCCAATCCAGTCCGGCTCTGACCGCGTTCTCCGCAGAATGAACCGCGTAGGCAGCGTCCGCGACTTTGAAAAAGCAGCAAGAGAACTGAGAAAGATAAAAGGAATGGTTATAGCCACGGACATCATAGTAGGCTTTCCCGGCGAAACGAAGAAAGATTTTGAAAAAACACTTTCGCTTGTCAAAAGGGTCAAGCCGGAAGTCGTGAATATCTCCAGGTTCACCCCCAGGCCCGGCACGAAAGCGTCTTTGATGAAACAGACGCCATCGGGAATTTCGAAGAAGCGTTCCGAAATTCTGGATGGTATCTGTAGGAAAATAACCGCTGACTACTTGAAGAAGTGCGTCGGGAAGAGAATGCGCGTTCTCGTTACAGGCAAGGTAAAAGATGGAAAGACTCTTGCGCGCTCGCCAAGCTATAGGCAGGTGATTCTAAACAAGCCTGCCAGGGGTTTTGTTGGCGTGGAAATAACAGGCGCAGGAGCGACTTTCTTAAGAGCAAAGATTATAAACTGATGGTGCGTTAATTACGCTTATGTTTAAAGCGATTTCGAAAACGAACAGGATTTATTTAAGCACGCTTAATCTTATTGTTTACTTCAGCGTTTTCATTTTTTTCTCACTTGTTCTCCTGCCTCTTTTCTCTAGTTACGTTAACGTTGGCGGTGCGCTCGTGCGCTTCTCGTCCATCTATAAGGACATCAACCCCGTAACGGCCCTCATATTACTGCTTGTGGGGCTCATCTCCGTCCTGTCGCTTTCTTTTTTCATTTCAGCGATAGTCAGCGTCGTGAAGCTGCGGGAAACGCTGGACCACGTCAAGTTCAACAAGGCCGTTTCGACATTTACTCGGTACGTTGCGAAAGTGTTCATGTTCTTCATACTGCTGTCAGCAGCTTCGATAACAGCAGGTGTGCTGCTCACCCTGCTCGGCGCACCCGCGTTCCTGACGCAGTTGATACTTTTCATTGTCTGGATTCCTTTCATGTTCACCCCGCAGGTACTCATCATCGAGGATATGGGGATAATTGACTCGATGACTGATTCTTTGGCTTTCGTGAAAAAATTCCCGAAGGCACTCGTGCTTTATTTCTCCACGGGTTTCGTATTCGTCCTTGCGCTGCTACTGTTGGAAACGTTCTTAGGCCAGTATTTCGTTTGGGAGCACAAAATACCTTCAATAATCCTTCTGTCCTTGTTCGTAGTTCCGTACTTGCAGATGCTCGCTACAGAGCTGTATATTATGAGGTATGCTGTTTCCAAGACCTGATGCCAACGTTTTTTATAATAGTTAAAGCATAACAGCTTTTCATCAGTTCTGAGAAAGTGTAAGCATGAAGCTTATTGTAGCTGAAAAACCAATAGCTGCAAAAAGAATAGCGTCAATACTTGGGAGACCCAAGGTTAAAAACGTGGCCGGAATTGAAGCTTACGAAGTTAATGATTTCATTGTGATCCCTCTGAAAGGCCATATCGTGGAAGTCGACTTCCCGAAAGAGTTCAACAACTGGCGAGGCACGGAGCTAGACTCTCTTGTAGACGCACCGGTCAATTACACGCCTTCCTTGAAAGGGATTGAAAAAGCCCTGCAGTCGTTTGCCTCCGTCGACGAGCTAATCATCGCGACGGACTACGACAGGGAAGGAGAATCCATAGGCAGGGAAGCCATAGAAATAATCAGAAAGAAAAACCCAGACATAAAGGTCAGGCGCGCCAAGTTCTCTGCCATAACACCCCAGGAAGTGAAGGAAGCTTTCGAGAAATTAGCGCCGTTCAATTACAATCTAGCTGACGCCGCGGACTCGCGCAGGGAGATCGACTTGATTTGGGGCGCCGTGCTTACTCGCTACATTTCGCTTACCGCGCGCAAGCTCGGCAAAGAATTTCTGTCAGTCGGCCGCGTGCAGACGCCGGCCCTCGCCCTGGTCGTCGACAGGGAAAAAGAAATCCAGGCATTCAAGCCGGAAGATTACTGGACGATATCAGTCGAGTGCAACAAGAACGGCGAAAAATTCACAGCCTTTTATGAGGAAGAAAAACTTTTTGACAAGAAAGCCGCGGAGCGCGTTTCATCGCTTCGCTCGGACCACGCCGACGTAAAAAAAGCCGAGAAAAAAAGAGCCATCGCTAAGCCACCAACGCCTTTCAACACCACGGAATTCCTGCGCGCCGCCTCTTCCCTGGGTTTCCAGCCCAACAAGGCAATGAGCATTGCCGAGTCGCTTTACATGAACGGATTAATTTCTTACCCACGCACTGATAACACTTATTATCCTGATTCGATAAACATCCGCAGTATCGTCAAAAAGTTCGAGAACACAGAAGAGTTTGGGAAACTAGCCAAGAAAATCCTGGAGAAAAAACGACTGACTCCGACTCACGGCGCGAAGAAAGCAACGGACCACCCCCCGATTTACCCGGTAGAGCCCGCGAAGAAAACAGCATTGTCCTCGCAGGAGTGGAAGATTTACGAGCTGATTGTCAGACGTTTCCTGGCAACTTTAGCTGACGACTGCGAAACCGAAAACTTGAAAGTAATTCTTGATTACTCCGGCGAGAATTTCGTCGCGAAAGGAAAAACAGTCCTAAAAAACGGCTGGAGGGAGTATTACCCTTACCTAAAATTAGAGGAACAGCGCCTGCCTCAGCTGGTCGAAGGAGAGCGCGTCAATGCGAGCGAGCCGCGCTGCGAGGCCAAGCAGACAAAGCCGAAGCCGCGCTACACCCCGAGCGCGCTTATCAAGCTTATGGACGACTTGAACCTCGGCACTAAGTCAACGCGCGCGGAAATTCTCCAGAAGCTCATCGACAGGGGGTACATCCAGGGCAAGCAGAACTTCAAGCCGTCAAGCATCGCTTTCGCTGTTATAGACACGCTTGAAAAACACTCCGAAGAGATTACGAAGCCCGAGATGACAGCCGAGATAGAAAAAGAAATGGACGATGTAGAAAAAGGGGCCAAGAAAAAAAGCGAAGTAGTCAGCGATTCCAGGAAAATGCTGCACCGTGCGCTGGAAAAGCTGCAGAAGAACAGGGATTCAATAGGAAAGCAGCTGGCGTCTGCTTCAAACGCTGATTACAACGTTGGAAAATGCCCGCAGTGCGGAGGGGACTTGAGAATCATTCGCACGAAAAAAGGCACGCGCTTCATAGGCTGCTCAGGATACGCCGGCGGCTGCAGGATGAGCTTCCCCTTGCCGGCCAAAGGAAAGATAACGCCGCTTAACGCCGTTTGCAAGGAGTGTTCTCTGCCGATGATACGCGTTCAGTACGCGAAAAAGCGCCCTTTCGAGATGTGCGTGAACCACAAGTGCGTCTCGAAAGCCAACTGGGGCAAGAAGTCACAGAAATCTTAAATGCTTTTTTTTATCTTTTCCGCTTTCTCCAAAGCTGATTGCGCTTCTTTTGTTCTCCCCTGCTTGGCGAGAACCAGGGCTTTCTTGAGCAGCCTTGCTGCTTCGCTCATCTGAGCTGCTTTAGACACCCCTAAGGGTTTCCATGAGGCGTTTATCCTCTTCTTTTGTATCCCTGCGTTTTTCTTCTTGTTCGGTAGCCCAGCCATGCTTTTTAATATAGCCCGAGCCATTAATAACCGTTATGGACGTTGAAATCGACGTCTCGAAAACAGTCGAGCAGAATGCGGCCAAGTACTACGAGGAAGCGAAAAAATACAGGAAAAAAATAGAAGGCCTGAAAAAAGCGATAGAGTCGACTAAGCGCCTTATTTCTGAAGCCAAGGAAAAAGAGCAGCAGAAAACCGCCGTAAAGAAGCACTCGCGCGAAAAGGAATGGTTCGAAAAATACCACTGGATGAACGCCAGCGGGCGTCTTGTCATAGGAGGCAGGGACGCGAAGACGAACGAAACGCTCGTCAAGAAGTACATGGAAGCCAACGACCTGTTTTTTCACTCTGACGTCCACGGCGCCAGCGCAGTAATAGTCAAAGACGGGCAGAGCCTTGACGATGACTCGCTGAAATACGTGGCCCAGTTCGCAGGCTCGTTCTCATCAGCCTGGAAGGAAGGCCGCGGAACGGTTGACGTGTACTGCGTTAAGCCGGAACAAGTGAAGACGAGCGCTAAGTCCGGCGAGTATTTGGCAAAAGGCTCTTTCGTCATCGCAGGCGAGCGCAAGTACTTCAAGAACGTCGAGCTGTCGCTGGCGCTGACTTTCGAGAACGGAAAACTCGTTATTAAGCCGCCAGCGCTGGCAAAAGGCAAAAAAGTAATTATCAGGCCTGACGCTAAGAAAACGAAAGGCGAATCTTCGAAGTTTGTTTTCAAGAAACTAAAAGAGATTTTTCCCGAAGAAGAGTTCGACGTCAACTGGGTGCAAGAACTCCTGCCGAACGGCGGCTCACGCGTCAGCTAAACCGCGCTCGACTATCAAGAAAGAGCACTCTTCGCCGTCGCGCTTGCACAAATGCTTTTTAAGCGTAGCTTTCCTCGCGCGCCCGTTCTTCTCCAGGGAGACGATTATTTTCGAGTAATACTTCAAAACATCCCCGCCGACGGGCTCCTCGAAGCCGCTGTCAACGTTCGTATAAACCTGGTTCGTGATGAGAACGGGAATCCGGTTCCTGCGCGCGTACGCCAAAAGCAATGACGCTTGCTTGCCGAGCTCGCGGTTCACGTCATAATAATTGTCGTCGTTCCGCTCGACGCGGTACAATGACGTCATCGAGTCGACGATTACGAGATCAACATCGTGATTAAACACGTTGCTTATCGCTTCTTTTTGCTCTTCAAAGCTGGACGCGTTGACCAGCGTGATGCTCTTCAACAGCGAGCGCTCTCGGCCGAATACTTGCTTCACGCGCTCGTCGTGGAAGCTTCCTTCAGTGTCGATGAACAAAACGCGCTTTCCTGTTTTAGCAGCGGCGTACGCGGCGCTTAATGCGACGTTCGTTTTTCCGGTCCCGCTTGCTCCGTAGAACTGGGTTATGGCGCTTTCCAAAAGACCACCATCCAGTAAAACATCTATTGCCCTGCATCCTGTTGGGACCATGCAGTTATTCTGAAAGACATCATTAATATACTTTTTTCACGACGCGCCGAAAAGTATATAAATATAATTGTATACAAGTATACAATATGGAAAAAGACGAGACTACAGTGCGCGTGTACAAACGCGACGCGCTCATTATGAAGCAGCTGCAGTCGATGCTCGAGATGCGCAACCGGGCGATGACGCAAGCGGAGCTTATCCACCGCATGTTCGATTTTTTGACTGACTACCAGGATGAGTTCTTCAAGGAAGTCGAGGCGCGCCGCCGCGAGAACGAGCGCCTGATGGAAGAGTGGACCCGTTTCATGCTGAAGAGAATGAAGGAGATGTGAATTATGGTCGTTGAACTGAAAGCGGTTGAAGCGCAGCAGGACGATATAGGGCGGGGAATAATCCGCATGGACACGAACGCGAGAAAGCGTTTGGACGTGACGTCAGGCGACATCGTCGAAATAGAAGGCAAGAAGAAAACAGGCGCAATCGTGTGGCAGTGCTACCCGGAAGATGAAGGCAAAGGAATCGCGCGCATTGATGGCTTAATCAGGCAGAACGCCGGTGTCGGCGTGGGCGATATAATCAAAATAACAAAAGCCAAGACCATAAAGCCCTGCTCTAAGCTCGTGCTTGCCCCGACGCAGGCGATACGTTTCTCGGCAGGTTTCGAGGATTTCGTGAAGCAGCGCTTGATAGGTAGGCCGATAGTTCAAGGAGACTCGCTGTACATGTCAGTGTTCGCGCAGCAGCTGATATTCACTGCCGTGAGCGTCACTCCGAAAGCCATGGTGCAGGTCACGGCTGACACGAAACTCTCCATCCGCGAAGAGCCCGCGAAAGACATCACAGGAATATCGCAGATAACTTACGAGGACATCGGAGGCCTGGGCGACCAGGTCAAGAAAGTCCGGGAAATGATCGAGCTGCCGCTGCGTCATCCGGAACTGTTCGTTAAATTAGGCATCGATGCGCCGAAAGGCGTCCTGCTTTACGGCCCGCCTGGCACGGGAAAAACCCTTTTGGCAAAGGCAGTCGCTAACGAGTCTGATGCGAACTTTTACTCAATTCAAGGGCCTGAAATAATTTCCAAGTTCGTCGGGGAAGCGGAACAGCGCCTGCGGCAGATATTTGAGGAAGCCGAGAAGAACGCGCCTTCAATAATCTTCATCGACGAGATTGATTCCATCGCGCCTAAGCGCGAGGAAGTCACGGGCGAAGTTGAAAAGCGCGTGGTCGCGCAGTTGCTGACGCTGATGGACGGCCTGAAATCTCGGGGGAGAGTTGTTGTAATCGCCGCGACGAATCGCCAGAACGCTCTTGATCCTGCCCTGAGAAGGCCGGGAAGGTTTGACAGGGAAATCGAGCTGGGTGTTCCGGACAAAGCAGGCAGGCTGGAAATACTCAAGATACACACGCGTGGCATGCCTCTTGAAAAAGATGTTGACCTGGAAAAGTTTGCCGCAATAACACACGGATACGTGGGAGCAGACTTGTCGGCTCTCGCGAGGGAAGCGGCGATGAAAACCCTGCGCAGAATTCTGCCGCAAGTTAACCTCGAAGAAGAAACTATTCCAGTGGAAGTGCTTGAAAAGCTGCGCGTGACCAAGGACGACTTTGAAAAAGCCCATATGGAAGTCCAGCCGACTGCAATGCGCGAAGTGCTTATCGAATCGCCAAACGTCCGCTGGAGCGAAGTAGGTGGGCTTGAAGGAGTCAAGAGAGAATTGCAGGAAGCTATTGAATGGCCTATGAAACATCCGGAACGTTTTAAGCGCATGGGCATAAAGCCGCCGCGCGGCATATTCTTGTACGGTCCGCCTGGCACGGGAAAAACGCTGCTGGCCAAGGCCATAGCAACGGAAACAGAAGCAAATTTCATCGTCATCCGCGGGCCTGAATTATTGTCTAAATGGGTCGGAGAATCGGAGAAAGGCGTGCGTGAGACTTTCCGAAAAGCCAGACAGGCAGCGCCTTGCATCATTTTCTTCGATGAAATCGACGCCATCGCGCCGAAGAGAGGGGGGGACTACGGCTCGCACGTCACGGAAACTGTCGTCAATCAGATACTTACTGAAATGGACGGCCTCGAAGAGCTCAAGGACGTCATCGTGATCGCCGCGACGAACAGGCCTGACATCGTCGACCCAGCGTTGCTTAGGCCGGGCCGTTTTGACCGCCTCATTGAAGTTCCTGCGCCTGACAAGGAAACACGAAAGAAAATATTCGAAGTTCACACCAAGAAAATGCCGCTGTCCAAAGACGTCGACATCGAGTCGCTGTCAGAAGCCACTGAAGGCTACTCAGGCGCGGACATAGCCGCGATATGCCGGGAAGCGGCCATGAACGCCCTGCGCGAAGACGGCAAAGCGAAAGAAGTCCTGCCTCGCCATTTCGAGAAAGCCATGAAAATAATATCGCCGAGCATCGGAGAGAATGTAGTCAAGTCTTACAAGAAATTCAAGACAAACTACCAGGGCGCGGAGTTCATTTAAAACCAAAGCGAACTGTTGGATTGAAGGCTGCATTCCCCTCCAGAAGCAGACCAAACGAGAGGCGTTTCTCTGCATACGCTGCGCGTTTATTCGCCGCCCGCGCTACGGAACGCTTTTAAAACAAGGGAAAGGTAATACTAGCAATGAACCAGACAGAGTTCATCCACATATTAATTTCAGTCGTAACAATTTCGCTGGCGTTCAGCCTGGCTTTCCTTCAGGAGTTCCCGCTCGTGTTCGCGACCGTAGGCGTCGGCTTCATAATGCATGAAATGGGACACCGCGCAGCAGCGAAGAGGTTCGGCTGCATCGCGCAGTACCGCGCGTGGATGGAAGGCCTCGTACTAGCATTAATTATGGCGTTCGCGACAGGCGGGAGGTTCATTTTCGCGGCGCCTGGAGCGGTGTACATTTACAAGCCAGGGCTGACACGACGCGAGAATGGAATAATATCAGCGGCTGGTCCTATGATGAACGTAATCCTAGGATTGTTTTTCCTGTGGTTCTTCCTAGGCACTAGCCTTCCGCAGTTCGCAGTGTGGGGCTTCAAAGTGAACATGTTCCTGGCGATGTTCAATCTCGTGCCATTTGGGCCCCTGGACGGCGCGAAAGTGCTCTCGTGGAACAAAGCAGTATGGGCAGCGATGTTCGTCCCCTTAGTTTTCGCTAATTTCTTCCTGCCGTTTTAACCGAGATTAACCATACTCAGTTGCAAAATCGTTTTATAAGCAAAAAATCGAACATTAATTATGAACGACAGGGCACAGATTTCAGCGGAAATGATGATGATACTTGCGATACTCGTCGGTCTGGCAATAATGCTTATGAGCATGCTCTCGAACAACGCGTCCTCGTTCGCCACAAAATTTAACGCTTCCTCGGAAAAGCTCATGAATGACATAGACAAAATAATCAACTCGTCATAAGTGATTTCATGAACGACAAAGCGCAAGTTTCGGCAGAATTGCTGATAATAATGGCCGTGCTCGTCGCAGTCGCGGCCATCGTAGCATCCAGCATAATGGCATCAGGAAAGCTCATGGACGCTAAGTACGACTCGAACGTGAAAAGCGCCTTGAAGGAAATGAAATGAGAGCCCAGCTATCCTTAGAGTTCCTGATAATCACAGCGATGTTCACAGCTTCTTTTCTTGTCATCGCGTCGGCAGTCCTAAAACTAAAGAGCGCGTCCGACCTAGCCTTAGAAGCAAGCAACGCGAAAAGCGTCCTGAGCGATTTTTATTTCGCCTGCGAGCGCGCCAAAATAACAGGAGAACAGCAGAAAATAAGCATTACTTCGGCAGGGAACTACGTGATAACATCGAACTCATCACACTTGCTGCTTTTCTTCGAAAACAGAACGATGGCGAAGCAGACGCCTTTTGAATGCAGTGCGAGCGCTTCCCTGAAAAAAGGGCTTAACGAACTCATTTTACAATGAGCCCGAACTCCACGTAATCGCGCTTAATCATCGGATCAGCGCAGTCATTCAGGCAATAACCGACGTGCTCGGTTTTAACAGCGTCAAAACAGCAGGTGGTCAAGTCGCCGAGCATCGTGCACGTCTCAACGATGTCCTGCGCTTCAGCGTATAAAACCTCATCGTTCAAATCCTCTTTTTCAGCATTCAAAGCGCCAGCTATCAAGAAAGACGCGATAATCAAGCACATCACCGCGTCTGCCGTGAAGACAAACGCGCGCTTAGCTCTATCTTGCATACTTCCCCCCCGCACTCAGCAAACCGAATCACCTTGTTATCGTAATGACTGCAGTTCCCGTAATTAAAAGACGCTGAACGCACAGTCAAGCACGCGTCATAGCCGTCAAGCAATAACCTGTTTTTTTCCAGCCTCACTTTCGCCACGTCGATTTCGTGATGTTTAACCGTATTGTCCTCGTGCTTGGCAAAACCCTTGTCCGAAGTCGCGACGAGCACGTCCGAAGCCTGCAGCAGCCTTGCCTGCAATGAGAACGCTTCATAATTACCAACAACGTTCTGCAATATATCAGCGTTTTTTGCCGTGAACGCCGTCGCAGTCATCATTATCACGATGAACGCTATTACAGCGTCGGACGCGAACAATTGAGCTTTCAGAACCATAATCTAACCCCTTCGACGCCGGGTTCCGGCCCGCTGAAATAATAATTCTCAGAAAAGCAACGCACACGTTCTTGCTGAATGTCAGTCCTCGGGAAATAAGCGAAATCCACGGACGTTCCTTTCAAGTACATCAAGTTGCAGAAAGCGCTCATAGACCCTGCTTTCGCCGCCTCGCTTAACTCAAGCGTTTTTTCCTCAAGACGTGCGTTCTCCGCCGCCTGCGCTGACGCGATTAAATGAACTGCTATAGTCAGCGCGGAAAACGCAATCAGCAGCTCCAAAGTAATCTGACCTTTCATAATACAGCCTCCATCGGGATAATAGTCTTGACCTTGTGGTTAGAAACGTTGGACTCCAGCAAAAAACCAGAATCGCAGTTGATTATGTTGTTCTCGTAGTCCAGCTTCGTGTTCAACCCGACGATTACGTTCCCTGTTTCCTTGTCGTACCTTATGAATTTAACGCAAGGAACAACCTCGTCGTAAAAGCTGATATAACCATCGCTGACCAAGTCGCGCACGCTGTCTTTCAGCTTTATCTCAGAGGTCCTCAGCTCGTCTATGCCGTAGTTCTCGTCAATGCACCCGCTGCTTACGGAATAGCCCGCAATTTCCTTTATTTTCATGCAAAGTATCACTGAATTATCGGCGTCCGAGAACTCGCTTGACAAAAAAGGCTTTGCAGACTTCACCGCGTTCTCAAAAGAATGCTGCATCCAGTACTGGCGCTCGGACAATCGTTGCCCGAGGATTATCGTGTTTTTCACGCTTTTCATGCTTCCCGTAGCGTCATACGAAACCGAAATTATTCTCATCAGCAGCGCGAAACACGCGATTAACGCAATTGACGCGACGAACGCTTTCATAAGAACGAGTTTAAGTTTTTTTTATTAAACGCTTTTCGCAAC
>JAVYMF010000012.1:0-11972 GCA_038736665.1 archaeon
GTCGTGTGGGATGAGTATTATTCAACAGGCAACGTCGAGATATTGTACTCCAGGTCGTCTGACGGGGGGTTCACGTGGTCAGCGCCTTTCAACATAAGCAGCAGCGAGTCGGAATCAAGCAGCTATCCGGCAATCGCAATCAGCCCGTCTGGTGACATTTACGTGGTCTGGTCTGAAAGCGACGCAAGCGACATGTCTTACGACACGCTGTTCTCCAGGTCGCCGGACAGCGGCTTAACGTGGTCGCCGCCTGCCGTCGTTTTCAACAGCTCCAATTACTCGTTAACGCCGCGAGCCGCAGTCGGCCCGTCCGGGGACGTCCACGTAGTTTGGCAGGAGGGCATTAACATGATGGAAGAGCAACACATCTACTACTCGAAGTCGGCGGACAACGGCTCGACGTGGACTGAGCCCGCTGACGCGAGTGGAGGGCTTACGAACGAAGGATACCCAGCGATTGCCGTCGATTCGCTCGGAAACCCGCACATAGCGTGGGTGACCGACTACTTGGTTAAGTTCGCGGCGTTGGCTTACGCGAACTCGTCAGACGGCGGCTTCACCTGGAACGACGCGGCGACCATCAGCGACAACGTACTTCCCTACGCGCCGCCGAGCCTGGCGGTAATGAACGACACTATTCACATTTCATGGTCGGCCAGCTACGCTGGCAAGCCCAGCATTTACTACGTCAACTCAAGCGACTTGGGGGAGACATGTCCGGAGGACACGGTGGCCATCACGTGCAACAACGACTTCGAAATAGACTCGCCTTCGGACACAAGCCCCCAGATTGCGTTAAGCCAGGACGGAACAATATACGTCGCTTGGACGAGGGACACGCCGATGATAATGAATGGAATAACCCCTCTCTACTCTGTTTCCGAGAACTGGATCAATTTCACCGGCCCTGAAGCCGCGTACGGACAAGGCGGCGAGCAGTCCTCAATAACGCCGGGCGGGTTCGCCCTCGACGGCAAGGGAAGACCGTACGACGTTCTTTTCAGCTCCCTCGGCGGGCCCATGACAATCAAGTTCTCCAAAAAATTCTACGCGCCCAGCGTCCCCGGCTTCGCAGTGGCGCAGGCGAACGGCAGCGGCCTGGACGAAAAAAGCGACTCGCTCATGATAAACAACAGCGAGGTCAGCGTAAAATGGCTTGGCTTGAACACTACCAACGTCCAGAAACTGAGCGGCAAAAACCTGTCGTCAGCGATAAAAATATCATCTGCATCAGATTCAGCAAGTATTTCAGTCAACGAATCCCTGCTGAACCACCCTGCGAACATCACAGTCACGGGCTTTACGGGTATCAGCAATCTGAGGGTGGTCCATGACGGCGTCGTAGTCTACGAAAACGGCGCCTTAACAGAGGACAATGATGTGAACACTGACCTCATAACAAAGCCGACGTTCGAGAACGGCGTCCTCCACATGGAAGTCGCGTCGTTCAGCACCTGGCAGGCAACGAACGCCGCAGGGGAAGTGATAGTGATAACAAGCCCGGGCTTCGGCATAGCCGCTGCGCTGCTGCTGTTTGCGGCCGCGGCAATCATCATAGGTGTCAGAATTGGGCGCAATTGATTACTTCTTCAAGCCGCGCTCGGTTGCCGTGATCGGCGCCAGCCGCGAGCGCGGCAAAATAGGGAACGCTATTTTCGAGAATTTTGTTTCAGGAAAGTTCCGCGGAAAAGTCTACCCAGTGAACCCGAAAGCGAAGCAGGTGCTCGGGGTGAAATGCTACAAGAGCGTGAAAGACATACCCACGGGAGTCGACCTGGCGGTCATAGTCGTGCCTTCTCTTGTTGTGAAAAAAGTGATGCAGGACTGCGCTGAAAAGCGCGTGAAGGCGTGCGTCATAATCACAAGCGGGTTCTCAGAAGTGGGGAACAAAAAACTCGAGGACGAAATCGCGTTAATCGCGAAGAACGCCGGCATGCGCGTCATAGGGCCGAACTGCTTGGGCGTTTTCGACGCGTTCACGAACGTGGACACGCTGTTCTTGCCTGTTAAAAAGCTCGGGCGCCCGAAACGAGGCACGATTTCGTTCATTTCGCAGTCAGGCGCCGTAGGCTCGATAGTGCTTGACTGGATGGCTTCTAAGGGATACGGCGTTTCCAAGTTCGTTTCGTACGGCAACGCGGTTGACGTGAACGAAACGAAAATGATAGCGTATCTCGCGCACGACAAGACGACGAGAGTCATATGCGCTTACTTGGAAGGCGTTAAGGACGGTCGCCTGTTCATGAGAGTAGCGGAGCGCGCCGTTAAGAAAAAACCCATAATCGTCTTGAAAGGCGGCAGGACAAAAGCCGGCTCGAAAGCGGTTTCTTCGCATACAGGTTCGTTGGCGGGCTCGGACGCTGTTTATGACGCCGCGTTCCGCCAGTGCGGCGTAATCCGCGCTAAGGACCTGACGGAAATGTTCACGTTCGCCCGCGTTTTGTCGGAGCAGCCTCTGCCTAAAGGCAACCGCATTGCCGTCGTTACGAACGGCGGCGGCTTCGGAGTGCTCGCGGCCGACGAAACAATATTCAAGAGTTTGCGCCTTGCGGAATTATCAGAGCGCAGCAGGCGTGTTCTTTCGAAAGTTATTCCTTCTTACGGCGGCATCCACAATCCTGTTGACTTGGTAGGCGACGCGGGCGACGACCGGTACAAGAGAGCGCTGGACGTTCTCGAGAAAGACGATAACGTTGACGCGGTCCTGTGCATTCTGCTGTTCCAGACGGCGACGATAACGCCGAGCGTTATAGATCACGTGGTTCGCTTCGCTAAGCGAAGGAAAAAGCCGATTGTCGTTTGCTCGGCGGGAGGGAAATACACTGGCGAGATGGCTCGTCGTCTTGAAGAGCACGGTATTCCCGTGTTCGACACGCCATCGCTCGGGATAGACGCTCTGGACGCGCTCGTCGACTACTCGAACATAAAAAGAGGTCGTGAATGGACTTACGAGTGAGCCCTATGAAGAAGATGGTCTTATTGCTGCTGGCGTTCGCGTGCATTGCTTACGCTGATAATGTAACGTACGAGTGGAATTCGACGCTTTTTTTCGCGTTTGACAGCGAGGCGTACGGCGTCGCCATTGACTCGCAGAACAACTCTGTTTTCTCGGGCTACATATTCAATTTTGAGGGTGGCATTGATTTTTTCGTTGTCAAGCTTGATTCCTCCGGTTCGCAGCTTTGGAATTTCACTTATAACAACGGCGCCGAGGAAGTCGCGAACGACGTGGCCATTGACTCTGAGGACAACGTTATAGCAGTCGGGTACGAAGCCGACGGGGATCATCTTCTCGTGTTTAAGTTCAATTCGTCAGGTTCTCAGCTTTGGAACAAGACTTTTGACGACCCTGCTGTAACTGATATTGGTATGGGGGTAGCGATTGATTCAAACGATAACGTTATTGTCGGGGGGAAGACTATCGTTGGCGGCAATTACGCGTATCTAATAATAAAGTACAACTCTTCAGGGGATTACCAGTGGAACTCGACGTGCGCCATAGGAAATGAACTACAGGACGTGGCCGTCGACTCGGCCGACAACATCATAGCCACTGGGGGCTATCAGAAGTACTTTACTATCAAATTCAATTCCTCAGGAAGCGCTCTTTGGAACGCAACATTCAATCAAACAGGATCTAATTGGGCTTACGGCGTTGCAGTCGACTCATCTGATAACGTGATAGTCACAGGAACCTCGAACTCGACGTATTTTTTCACTATCAAATACAACTCGTCCGGTTCGTTCTTATGGAACGCCACTGACATTGAAGGAGAAGCGTACGACGTGACAGTCGACGCTTTCGACAACATTTACGTGGCGGGCTACTCTTACAACGGCGTTGATTTGGACGCTTACTTCGTGAAATACAACTCGTCAGGCGACTTTATCTTGAATCAGACGTTTGACAGCGGTGATGAGGACGTGGCCTACGCGATAGCGAACGGCTCGGTCGCGATAGCCGGCTACTCAACGAGCGGCGGCGTGAAAGGATTCATGACCGCGAAGTACAAGACGCAAGAATCGCAACCAGAAACACCCGCCTCAATCATAATAATACAAGCCCCAGGATTTGGAGCAGCAGAAACAATCCTCTTGTTCATTGCTGCGCTTTCTCTAGCACTTTTTTCATCACGAAATCAGTGTCGCCGTCAGCCAGCGCGTCAATGATGTCGTCCACGCGGATGCCGTCATAATTCGTCTGCTCTAACAAACGCCGGATGAGGTCCAATCCCATCTCGTCCACGCTTTTCTTGCTCTGATGCAACGATCGTAATTCGGCGACGAGCTTCTTGAACTCGTCCGACTCGAGCTCGTTGTCTATGCTGACAATGGCGTCTTTCGTTTCGCGAAACGCTGACAAATCAATCTGATTAGATCGCCGCCCGACTTCCATCTTCCCAACGAGCTTTATTTTTACCAGCGGTTTTTTCGCTGTCCTCGGCACAGTGTCGAGGAACGACGCTATCTCCGCGCTTACTTTGTCTTGGTTGGCGCTATCGAACGATATTTTTTTAAAGTAAAAAGGCCGTTGGGACTCCAGTCGCACGAACGAAGCGTTTAAAGGACTCGTTTCGACGATGAAAAAGCCTTTGCCTTGCTGCGCTTCTTTTTCTTTCTGCTGGGTGATGACAGTGCTGCCTGCGATGAGGAAGCGTTTCTCAGGCAGCCATTTCCTCCAGTGAATGTGGCCGTCAATGTACAAGTCAAATCCCTTCGGCAGGTCGTCGAATGAAATGAACGCTTCGTCAGCGTCATAAATCTCTTCTTTCGTGGACTGGTGGAACACGAACACGTTGAAGGCGCCTTCGACTGGCTTCGGTACTAACGCTAATTCGTTCTTAACGTCTCGTTCAGGCACTCCGCTTAATCCGATAATTGCAACGCGTTCGCCGTTTTTCTCGAGCACGACGCCGCTCTTGTCCAAATGAATAAGATAGCCGGCTTCCTCGAGCAGCTCCACGGGGTTCACGAGGTGCTCGCCCCTGCGCTCGTGCGTACCGTGAATGGCCACGACTGGAACGCCTTGGAACGCCATGGGAGAAATCTCTTTTTGTTTTCCGACGTATCTTTCAACGCGAGTGCCGTTTTTCTTCGCCAGTAAGGGCTTCTGAAAAAGTTTCAGGGCTTTTGCCCACGTTTCCTGTTTTGGCGTGCGCGAATCGAAGATGTCGCCAGGCAACAGTATTAAGTCCGCTCCGCCGGCAATCGCGCGATCAAGCGCCTCGCCGAATTGAACGAAAGAATCATCTTCCGTGTCGTCCGTATACGCGTAACCCAAATGCGTATCCGAAATAACAGCTATTCTCATGAATATCAGTTAGGGCTTTGTTTCATAAAAAGCAGTCACGTCAGCTTTTTCTCGATGAGCGCGGCGCGCTTTCTTATGATTTCATCCTTGTCATTCTTCAATTCGCGGACGACGTCAACGAAACCGAACTCTTCAGCGAAGTCAAGCGCCCGCGAGCGGACCGAAGGGCTTTTGTGCTCAGCGAGGGGGCGGATGAACTTTTCCTTCACCAGTAGCAGCTCCTTGATTACCGGCGAATTCAGGCGCTCAGTCGCCGGACCTTCGACTTTTTTCGCCAGCTGCTCGTCCATACGGGCTTTTACGTTTTCTTTGTACTGCTCCAAAAGAGTAAGCAGCGACGTTTCGTCTTTCGTCAGTTCTTCGCGCGCCTTGATCTGCCTGCGCGCTTCCATCATCTCACGCAGTAGTTCCTCGTGAGACTTTCTTCTCAGGGTTAGTTCGGCTTTTCTTCTCATAGCCGCTGAAACGTTGCTTATCCTAGCTCCTTCGCCCATTCAAAACCACTCAGTAATCTTTTGTGAAAACAAGCTTAAAAAACAGGTTGTTACGCTTTCTGGAAGTCCACAGTGCAAGTCATTATTTGGTTGCTGCACTCCACGAAAACATAGACATCTACAGCCGCCTTTGGGGATATCGAGCTGACCATCGTTATCGTCCCGCCTTGAACGTAAGTGTAATTGTACCCGAGCTCTGCCGGCGGCTTGTTTGAAGGATAACTCCAGGAGTCCTTAAAGTAAACCTTGCTTGCCTCCAAGTCAAGCTCCCTCGCGAGCTGCGTGTTAGTCAAGTCATCGCCCACGCCAAAAGTTATAGTAATCCCGCGGCCTTCGCAGTCGTTCTTATAATGGCACGCGTCCCACCTGGCTTTCGCGAAGCTTACCAACTGCTCTTTTCCCGTCGCAGGGCACGTCCCACAGTCAGACGCGCATGACGCGCATGTTTCAGGCGCCAAGCAAATCCCGTCGCCGCACTTTTCAAGCTCAGCAGAACCGTTATTCCCTCCCTGGTTCACGCAGCCAGCGAAAAACAAGGCTGATGCAATCAGCGCCGCAACTACAAAGGCATTTTTCATGCTTACGACTAATCGCAGTGGATTTAAAAAGCTGATGGGCCTAGGCGGATTTGCACAGGAAAGACAACCTTCAGGTTTTCTTTCTCTACTATCTTTCCAACTTCATTTTTTCCAAAGTTTTTCACGGCGCAGTGAGCACAGAGGAAAAAGCAGTATGGGCCTAGGCGGATTTGAACCGCCGATCTCAACCATGCTGCCAGCATCACCTTGCCGGTGGCTGCTGTCGTCAAGGTCGCATCCTAACCGCTAGACCATAGGCCCGAAAAAACACCGTGTTTCTTATAATTTTGACACTTTTTAAGGGTTTCCACGAACCACCTCATTTTGCTAACGAGTGTGCATCAAATATGCACTATAATTCTTGGATTCGCGTCTTTGATAGCGAATACCACGACTCGAGACGACGCGTCATCTCCTGCTTAACGATGGAAAAAGGAACTGCTTCATAGCAATACTTTATTCCACCTTTTGCCAGGTTTATTTTGCGCCTTTGCGCGAGGTTTTCTCTGACGAGCTTCGCCAGGGTTCTCTGCACGGTCGTGCGGTCGCGCCCGAGCTTGCCTCGCAACTCATTGACGTTTATCGCGCCTTCTTCTAGTAATGAAAAGTATGCCAGCGCTTCTGTTTCAGTCAGGCCGTAAAGCATCGCTAACGCGTCGTGCTTTTGAATAGAATCCAGCTTGGACCAAATACGAACACTTTCCAGCACGTCGTCACCTGTGCGTAACGAACGCACACGCCGTTTATAAACGTTCTGGAATCAGCAAGTAACGTGAATAACAGCGATCGTCTTCCGCGTCGGCGCTATCTCATTATACACTTTAATCGCCTGCGGCGTTTCGTACTTGTGCAGTTCCAAGCGGCGGCGCTCGATTATGCGCATCGCATCGTCAGCAACGCGAGCGACGCCGTTCTGCCCGTTCCCGAACACGACGGCGATGACGCTTCTTTTCAAGTATTTTTTCAGCTCAGCGCCAGTCAGCACGTGATGGTCCTCGGCGTCGCGCGCGTGCGCTTCTCCTTTCGCGTCCACCCACACGTCATGCTCGTAAATCACGCCGTTGTACTTTACTTTGCCGAAGGACGTCCACTGAAAAGCCATAATTCAGAATAAGCATTGCTGGTATAAAAACAAAAAGAAAAAGGGAAATTTACCTGTAGAGCGAGTTTTGACCTGTTCCGACGTAGCGCACGAGCGTTTCCGTCGGGGTTCTCACGACGCGCATTTCAGGGTGCTTTCTTATTTCATTAACGTCGTAATCAGAAGCTTTTGCCTTCTCGTCCGCCCCAGGATCCGAAATGTTAACCAGTTCGGCTATTTCCTCGAAAGTCAGCGCCATCGCGGGAAACTGCTTCACTACTGCCAGCGCTTCCGCGACTTTCGTCGGCTTGGGTGCGTTTTTTATCTTGTTAAGCACGTTGTCATTAATCTTCTCAGCCAGCTGCCTTCTGAAGTCCATCATCTTTACTACGCCTCCGTTGCCCTTATGTGCTTGTAATAACGCGGTTTGTATTTATAATCCTATGACTCGCTTAAAGTCGCTCTTATTACAATCAGATGTTAAGCAATCACGTTCAGCACTATCTCGATAACGATGAACGCGACGCAGATCCCGACGAGCACCATCGGTTTGATCTTCGGCCCGCCGCCTGAAACCGAGAACATGCTCATAAGGCCGGCGCTTGACACCGGCCCGCGGACTGGAGTTGTTTCAATTCCTTTCATTTAAAAAGCACCTTAGGATGTTTTCTGTTGCTTGTTGTTTATAAATGTATCCAAGCGTGGCATTTAAATACTATCCTTTTTTAATACTTCACTATGAACACGGAAGCGTTAACAAAAAATCTGCCGTCATTAATCGGGCTGGCTTTCCTAGTGTTCATCCTCTTGTTTCTTTTGGCTAATTTCGGGTACATTCGGCCGTGCGACGTGCCCGGCTTCACGAGTGTGTACTACGCGGTGAAAGGCCAGCCGAGAATCGCCCTCGTAAGCGGCTCGGACGGTTACGGGGACCCGGACAAGCTCAGGGACATAATCATCGCACGGACAACGCGCTTCCCTGAGGAAATAAGCGTCGCCGACCTCAAGACAGGCGGAGCTCTTGACAATTACCAGCTGGTCATTGTCGACCACGCGAAGACGATGGACACCGCCACGCTGCAAGCGTTCCGCGACTACGTTCAAAAAGGCGGGCGATTAGTTTGGATTGCCGACGCCGGCACCGGATTAGGTGGAACTGATTACGTGTGCGAACGCGTGGATTTCGCTTACCTGCCCGCGGTAAATTACACTGACGCGAACGGCTCGACGTATACTCAGTGCGCAAGTGAGTGGGTTACTGTCTCTCCTGACGACCCGGAGCAGCTGGGCTCGGGCATCTGCGGCAGGACTTACGCTGACATAGTGGTTAATTACACGAGGATAAACAAGACGACTTACGAGTCCGCGTTTTCGCACGGCATTTTCCCGTGCCCTGACGTCGACAAGCCGTATCAAGTGCGCGGAAACGAGAGAATCGAAGCTTGCTTGTCTAATCTCATGGGCCAGAAGCCCACGAAAGCCGCGGTCGAGCAGAACTGCTCTTACGAGGCCATAGGCCTCGGGATAAACTACTGGAACCGTGGAGGAACACTTACTGAAACCTCTAAAGTCACGAGCGCTTTCAACTTCGGAGCAACTGTGTTAGGCTTGGATTACATTGCCGACAAGAAAGCCACAAGCCTTTACCTGCAGCCGGTCGACTCGACGCACGTCCTCGTCAAAGGCTACGAAACAGGAGTGGACGTTAGCAAGTATTTCGGCGCGTCGAACTTCTCGATAGTTGACACGACTGGCTTCGAGTACCGCACGAAAACAGTGATGGCCCTGCGCGTGGGCGGAAGTCGCGACAAATCATACCCAGCGATTCTCACTTCAAGCCCTGTGGGCCCGACTCTCGCGAAAGGAGGGCTAGTCATTTATTACGCGTTCCCGCCTGAGGACACGATAGAGCTGCAGAACGGGCAGTACGTGGGCGCAGTCAACTTGATTGACAACCTTATGGATTTCACGGTGTGCTAAAAGCAACAGCGCGCTGTTGCAGTGCGCGCACTGGGTGTAATTTGCTATTACCACCAGAGCATAAAACGCTTATAAAGGAATAAAGTCATTATAAAAGAGTAAGAGGGGTGCATGCGATGCAGGACTATTACGCTCCGTACGAAGAAGAGGGGTGGAAAAAGCGCTTTGAAATGACCATTCCGATACTTTTGCTTATACTGGTTTTGATTGTTCTCGCTTGGAAGCTTGGCTGGCTTTGCAGCATTCCCGTAATAGGCGACGTCGCGTGCGGCGGGACCGTTTCAAACATTCTTGTCGTTGGCGATGACGCGAACATTCGAGCGAGCTTGGACGAATTAAAAGTAGGAATGCCAATAAACTACGAAGTGATGACTGAAGCAGACATTAAGGGGCTTCGCGATCCTAATTACTTGAGGAAATACGACCTGGTCATTCTCACTGAGAGCGCCGGAGGCGCAAGGTCTGATTTGCCGGCTTTGTTCCGCTCTTACTTGTCATCTTACTTAGCGAACAACGGTAAAATGATAATGTTCGGTCTCGCAGGAGCAACTGATCCTGCTGAGCCGTCTGCAAACGGCTGGATTCAGAGGGGGATAGGTCCGTACATCCCAGTAACGTGCAAGACGATGATTTGCAGCGAAGCGTCGATAAGAACAGCCACCGCAGACATCTCTGCTTTGAAGCCATTGGACATCACGAATCCCATGGTGCAAGAATTCGGAATGACAATACCAGTGACAGGAAACACCATTGAGTTCGCTGACGTGAACGTTGATGAAGGGAAGCCGGTTCTTAACTTGGAAGTGGACTACGGTCCGGACAACGTGCGTTCGTACCCAGCGCTCGTCGACTCGACGCACGGCGTGAGCGGGAAGACGATTTACTTCGCTTACCACCCGTCAAGAACGCCGACGATTTTCAAGAATGCCGTTAAATACGCTTTAGGAAAATGAGGGGGGGATAAAAACATGGACTTGTCTTATTACCCAGAAGAAGGAGGATGGAAGAGGTACGCCGAAGGGCTCATACCTATCATAATCTTGATTCTGATAGCGATAGTCCTCGTCGGCAAAACAACAAACGTTTTCTGCACGATACCAGGATTCAACGCGGTGCTTTGCTCCGGCGGCGGAATGATTAACATCGCGGTTATAGGCAGCCTTAACAAGGTCGACACGACTGTCGACGCCAAGAACCTGAAAGAACTGCTGGACAGCGACCTCGGTAAAGCGTGCAACATGCAGTACATGGAATTCGAGCCAGACGACTTGACTTACGCGAAGGACAAGCTGCTTAAGAATTACGACCTCATAGTGCTTTCTGGGGAACGCAACTACACCAGGCCAGTCCGCGAAGCAGTAGAATCTTACCTTGAGTCAGGAGGTAAAATGATACTCATCGGCGACGCAGCGACAAAAGACCCAGAGGACCCACTGTACAACGGCTGGGGGCACATCCAAGTCCCGATAAAACTTCGTACAACAGGCACTGACATACCAACTGTAAGCCTAACTTCTCCAATGCTTAAAGTGATAGATATCAATCACCCCATAGTTGTTGGCTACGGGTTTAAAATGAACCTGTCAAAGCTCGAGACAATGACGGGATGCGGCGCAGGCTCGCCTCTGGAAGTCGTGGACGTCAACCCAATAAGCGGCTCGACAATAATGATGATTTCAGGCACTTCCGAAGGAAAGCCAAAATCAATACCTGCTGTCGTTGAAGAATCCTCGCTCTTGGGCGGGAAGATTTATTACTTCACGTTCGACCCAGGATGCCTGAAAAACATGTGGGTCTCGACCGTTCAGGAAATCACAGGAAAACAAACCTGCGTTGTTTCATAACAACGCAATCTCCTCTTTTTGTTTTTTCAAAATAATCAGCTCTGGCTGTCTTCTACTTCAGTTCTTTTCTGCATCTTGTACATCTTTATGATTTCCCTGACGGTTGTCGCTTCTTCTGGCGAGCGGTCGAACCTGTAATTCAGCATTCTCGGGAATCGCAGCGCGTAACCTATCCCTTTCACGCGGCCAGCTGTGTGCATGGGCGACTCTGTTATTTCGTCGGCCATAACCTCGATGACGTAAGTGGGTTTTACCCACACGTCAGGCTCCACAATCGAGTCGACTTCTTTCGGCTTTGACTTGACGCGGATTTTATCGAGCATTTCTTTGAGTTCTTTCATCTGATTTTCAGTGAAGCCTGAGCCAACGCGGGCGATTGACTTGAAAGTCCCGTCCTCGTTATCGTAAACGCACGTCAGAACCCCTCCGAAACCAAGTTCAGTTCGCATGCCCTTGCCAAAGTAATACCCTACAATCACGACGTCAACGGTGTCGCTCAGTTCGCCGGCGTAGCTTCTTTTCAGCTTTATCCAAGCGAACTTGCGCGCCCCCACCGTGTAAGGGGCGTTCAAATCCTTAGCTATTATTCCTTCCAGGCCTTTCGACACCGCGTCGTCGAAGTACTTCGTGAGTTCTTTCGCGTCGTCCGTGATTATCATGTCAGACAGCTTTAGAATTCCCGTA
>JAVYMF010000012.1:11982-15655 GCA_038736665.1 archaeon
GAACATCACGTCAAACAAGAAAACGTGCAGGGGAAATTCTTTCTGCATTTTTTCAATGTCATACTTGCGCTTGCGCTGGATGGTCTGCTGGAACGGGAGATATTCTCCTGTCAGCTCGTTGTAAGACAGCGCTTCCCCGTCAAGAATGGCTTCGTCTGCTTTGACGTGTTCTTTCACGGCTCTGGCGATGTCAGGAAACATGTGCGTCAGCTCTTCCTGGCGGCGGGAATAAATCCGCACGTTTCCGCCTCGCTTGTGTATTTGCACGCGCATCCCGTCGTACTTGTGTTCCACGGCGCACTTTCCGAGTTTTTTTATTATTTCTTCCGCGGACGGCAGCCTCTCGCACAAAGCAGGAAGGAGGGGGTGGTTCACAGCCATCTGAACGTGGTCAATGCCTTCTATTCCTTTCTCGTAAAAAGTTTTGGCCACGAGCCCTATGTCTGACGTGACGTTGAACGCCCTCTCCAAGCGCTCGCGCAGGGACTTGTCGCCTTTTTCTTTAAAGGAAAGCGCGTCGAGAATCGTCGAGTCTCCCACGCCCAGGCCGAGGCGCCCGAGGGGTATCCGCACGATGTAGCGGGCTTCCAAAGGAGAAGCGTTGTTCAAGAGTTCAGTCAAGAGCTTTATTTTCAGGTCTTGGGAGCCGCTGCCGGACGCTTTCGACATCTTCAAGTAAATCTCGTAAACGTGCGATATTGTCAGCTCATTGCTTGAAAATGAGCGCTGTTTTTTGTCCTTAACAAGTTCTTCGGCTACCAGGCCGAGGTCGCCTGTTTTCTGGTACAATTGCGCGACGTCCTTCAAAGAATACCCTGTGGCTTTGGCTATGGCCTGTTCGGCGAATTTTTCGCCCACGCCTATTTCAATGCCCTCGAAAGCGGGGCGCACGCGGCCCTGAAGCAAATAAACCGTTTTTTCGATGTCTTCAGCACGCGCTTTCCTGAAAAGCTCGGCGAGTATTGACGTCATTTCCAACCTTTTCGCCGTTTTCTCCAAAGCGTCGAACGTCCTGGCGAGCTCTATGAACTTCAATGCCTTCTCCTCGCTTTTGCTTTTCTCCTTTCAGAGCGGATGAGCATTACGTCGCGTATTATTATCATAAGGCCGAGAGCCGTCGAGACGAGCGCGGGTATTTCGAACACCCAGCTGGCGTAAACTGCGAGCACCCAAAGCACCGCGGAGACTATGAGTATGAAGAAGCTGATGAATATCTCGGAAATCGCGTTGTCTATGTCGTCCAGCTGTTTTTCAGTGTAGTCCGAAAAGACGTCCTTGGACGACTCGCGGATTACCGTGAACATTAATGAGTGCAGCTCGCGGACTATCGCGATGAGCTGGCGGACAGCCAGCAGGAAGCCTATTACGAACAGCACGAAAAAATTAGGCACTCCAGGGATGATTTGGGACGTGGACTCGAGAGAGATGTAGAACATCACGTAAGCTATCGCGAGTATCACGAAAATATTGAAACCTATCACTTTGAAGTGGTTGATTATCCTGGTCTGAACGCGCTTGTTCTGCATGGGCTCGTGAATTAGCTCCTGTGTTTTTACGCGCATCCACTTAAACCTGTTTTCCAATGGGTCGGGCAGGATTATGCTGGCGGCTTTTCCAATTTTGTCAGAGCCCTTCACCAAGTAGCTCATTAAGAACGTCGAAACAATACCAAGCAGGACTGCTATCCCTGTTATTTCTCGCGCGTGAGGCGTGTTGAGAGCTATCGCGAACCCTGATATTATCATCGAGAATTCCCCCACTGTGAACATCAAGCCCGCAAGTTTCAGCGAGAATTTCGACTTTAATCCCATCAGAGCGCCGAAGAAACCGTAAGAAAGCATTTGGGCGAGGAAGTAGACAGCCAGGAAAACTATTCCTGCCGCGAGAGCGCCCGCCCCAGTAGGGACGAAATGAAGGCCTATGCCTATGAAAAAGAAAGCTGCGAAGAAATCCCTGAACAAGGCGAGCTCTTTTTTTATCCTTTCTGAATGAGTCAATCCGGACAGCAAGAACCCCCCGAGGAAAGCTCCTATGGCGGGGGATAACTGGAAGTAAGTCGCGGCGTACGTCACGGCGAACGCTATCCCCAGAGAATATAAGGTGATGTGCTTCCTGTACTCGAATTTTTCCATTATTTTTATCAAGTATCCTGAGAATCGGCTGATGACGAATATTCCGAACACTATGAAGAAAATGCTGTTAAGCACGACCGTGTTCAGCGAGCCCTGCTTCACGTAAGACGTCAGCATCGCGAGAACCGTGACTGCAATGAAGTCGTTTATGAGCAGTATGGGAATAGAAACGCTCGCTTCAGGGGCGTTCGTCATCCTGTTGTCAGTTAAGTATTTCCACGTGATTGCTGCGCTTGAGAAGGATATCACGAGGCCCATAAGCACGCTTTCAGCGCCTGAAAAGCCCATTAAGCTCGCCGCGAAGTACCCAGCCCCGAAGCACGTTATCATCTTCGCAGGGCCGAGCACGAACGCCGTCAGGCTGCTTTCCTTGAATTTCTTCAGGTCAAGCTCGAGCCCTATGAAGAACAGGAGCATCAGCACTCCAAGCTCGGAGAACAGCTCCAGCACAACAGAGTTTTCAGCGGTGATGAAGCCTATGGCGTAAGGCCCGAGCAGTATCCCGCCGAGCAAGTAGCCCACTATCGATGACTGCTTGTACCGCGCGAATATCGCGCCCAAGAGCATTGACACAAGCAGGGTGACTCCTATCTGCAGCACCAGCTCTTCTATCACTGCCATAAAACTAACTAACGTTTTGCTTGTTTAAAAAAGCAATCCAAAGGGTTTTATTCAGGCTTTTGCATAGATTATGCAATGCAGTACCCGATTTGCGGCGCGTGCGTCTCGTCGTCGGAGCTGTGCGGACTGTGCAGCGAGCTCGTGAAAACAGGTGCTGTTTCTCAGTTAGACGTCAGCGTTTCTCGTTTCATGAAGAAGCTCGAGGACAACTACGCCATTACTGGCGCAGACCTTGTGAAAACATATGACTTGAACTCTTTTATCCTTATCGTCGGGCGCGGGAAAATCTCGGGAATGATAGGGCGCGGCGGGAGGAACATCCGCCTCTTGTCTTCAGAGTTCAAGAAAAAAATCCGCATAATCAAGGAAGGCGACGTACGGCAGATGGTGTCGGACCTCGTTTCGCCTGCGAAGATCGCGGGAGTGAACGTGCTTTACACTAACGAGGGCGAAAAGTTCAAGGTGGTCATTCCTTCTTCTGACAGGAAAAAAATTTACATGGACGAAAAGACGCTGAACGCGGCCGTAGAAGCGCTTTTTAAGGGGGATGTAGTAATTAACTACCAGTAACACCAAGATGATAGTGAATGATACGCACTCATTACTCCTCAGAAGTCAAGCCAGCCGACGGAAACGTGACTCTCGCCGGCTGGGCACAGAACATCCGCGTGCTCGGAAAAATCGCGTTCATTAAGCTGCGCGACCGAGAAGGAGTTTCGCAGATTACGATTCCCTCTGACAACAAGAACTTTGGCATTGTCAAGAACATTACGCCTGAAAGCGTGCTGGCCGTAACAGGAAAAGCAAAAGAGAGCAAGCAATCGCAGAACGGCTGGGAGCTCATCCCTGAGAAAATCGATATTTTGAACATCGCTGAAGTTCCGTTACCTTTGGACATATCTGGAAAAATCGAATCAGAG